>JAHIKF010000007.1 GCA_018897875.1 Pseudomonadota bacterium
GGTTCACTCAAGTCTTTAAAATCATTCAGGGCCGCATAGATATTCCGGAGCCGGTCCTCGATTTCATGCTGCGTGGCGGGGAGATCCGCCAGCCGTTGCTGAATTCTGCCCCGGAAATGCTCCAGCACCCCCTGTAGCCCAAAGTCCAGCCCCATTCTCTCGACATCCTCTCGCAGTTCGGCTTCCCGGCGAATGAGGGTGTCTTTAATCCGGTCCGGATCAAGGTCAAATTGCACCGCGCCTTCGTCCCGCCACCGTCTGTCGTCCTCACATCTCCGGCTGAGCCTGGCCAGGGTCCGCCGGTTCCGACAACTGGAGACGGTGGAGACGACTACCCCCAGCGCTACCCCGGCAAACCAGATGACCCAAAGGACGGTGATGATGCCCAGGAAGTTTTTTTGGATCAGGGCGAAAATTGATTCCAGGATATCCATACCTGCCCCTTGTCCACGCCGGATATGGCTGAACCTGATGCCCGGGAGCAGGGTCCCCGGGTCTCAAGGGGGCATGCATCAGGTTACCGTCCGGCTTCTGGATTATGGAAAGATTAATTTAATTGAAAGTTAAAAACAATCAGGGAAAGTCTGATTTCGAGGTTCCGATTCCATAAATTAGGGGGTCGGGTTTGGCTACCCGCGGAGAGAGCCTGGGGGGGAATGCCTGGAGGGTCAAGGCGCGCCCCTGACTCTCCGGGGCGGTCGGGTTAAACCAAAGCCAGACTGGCGGTCGGCGCCTGTCATACGAAGTTGCAGTCAAAAAACTAATAATATTCATGTCATTCTGAACGGAGCGCAGCGGAGTGAAGAATCTCGGCGGCTTTAAAAGAGAGATTCTTCGCTGCGCTCAGAATGACAAATAATAGCCTTTTGATTGCTTTTTGGTATCAGTGGGCTGGCGGGCCTGGGCGGAGAGAGCCTGGGGCAGGAACTCCGGCAAGAATCCGGGTACTGTCTCCCGCTGCTGGCCGCATTGCATTAATCCCGATTACCGGCACTTTCCCGAATAACTGTCTCAAAGTAAATCGTTAACCTGCCTCCCGGTTCAGGTTTTCCCGGCAACCGGCCAAATCCATATTTGACAAGTTCGGGGCTTTGGGATAATAATTCTATGGATATACAGCCCTCTTAGCCCTAAGGAGATCCGCATGGCCATTGAAGAATTCCCCCGGATGAAACGTCTGCCTCCCTATGTCTTTGCCACGGTCAACGCCTTGAAGATGATGGCCCGGCGCCGGGGGGAGGATATCATCGATCTGGGGATGGGCAACCCCGACCTGCCCACGCCGCAGCACATCGTGGATAAGCTCATCGAAGCCGCGGGCAAGGGCGCCAACCACCGCTATTCAGCCTCCAAAGGCATAACCAAGCTGCGGGTAGCCATTTCCGACTGGTACAAACGCCGGTTCGACGTCGATATCGACCCGGAGACCGAGGCCATCGCCACCATCGGGGCCAAGGAAGGGCTGTCCCACCTGATTTTGGCCACGGTGGAACCCGGAGACGTGGTGCTGGTGCCCAACCCCACCTACCCGATTCATTCCGCCTCCGTGGTCATTTCCGGCGGGCAACTGGTGAGCATCCCCCTGAGCCCCGACCGGGACTTTTTTGCGGACCTGGCCAACATCACCGAATTGATCCGGCCCCGGCCGACAATGCTCATCATTTCGTTCCCTCACAACCCCACCACCCGGTGCGTGGACCTGGAGTTCTTCAAGCGCATCGTGGAGTACGCCCAGAAATACAACGTGTACATCATCCACGACTTCGCTTACGCCGACCTGGTCTTCGACGATTATAAGGCGCCCAGCTTTCTCCAGGTGCCCGGAGCCAAAGAGGTGGGGGTGGAGCTGTTCTCGCTCTCCAAGAGCTACAACATGCCCGGCTGGCGCATGGGGTTCGTGGTGGGCAACCAGCGCCTGGTCCACGCCCTGACCCGCATCAAGAGCTACCTGGACTACGGGGTGTTCCAGCCCATCCAGATCGCCTCCATCATCGCCTTGAACGGCCCCTACGACTGTGTGGAGCAGACCGTGGCGGTCTACAAGGAGCGCCGCGACGCCCTGTGCCGGGGGCTCCACAACCTCGGCTGGCGGGTGGACCCCCCCAAGGGGACCATGTTCGTCTGGGCCCGCATCCCGAGAAAATTCCGGCACCTGGGCTCGGTGGAATTCGCCATGATGCTCATCCGGGAGGCCAAGGTGGCGGTGGCCCCAGGGCTGGGCTTCGGCGAGTTCGGCGACGAATACGTCCGCTTCGCCCTGGTGGAAAACGTCCACCGCACCAACCAGGCCATCCGGGGTTTCCGCCAGGTCCTGAAAAAGAGCCTGGACGAACTGGGCCTCCCGGCGCCGGAGAAATAATACTCACCCCTGGTTCCCAAGTTGCACTTGGGAACCAGAAACAGGTCTTTTCCATTAACGATTTGCTCCGGCTTCAAGAATCTATGAGCAAGGATAAATCTGATGACATGCGCCCGGAATACCGGCGTGAAGATCTGGGCACCGGTGTTCGGGGAAAGTATTTTGAGAGGCGAATGAAACCCATCCAAATCGGCCTGATCGGCTTCGGCACCGTGGGGAGCGGCGTGGTGCGCCTGCTTACCGAGCAGCAGGAGGTGCTGGCCCGGCGCCTGGGGTCTCCTTTGATCCTGAAAAAGGTGGCGGACCTGGACCTGGACCGGCCGCGGCCCGTGGCTCTGCCCGCGGACCTCCTCACCACCCGGGCTGAAGACATCCTGGACGACCCGGAAATCGATATCGTGGTGGAACTTATCGGCGGCACCGATGCTGCCCGGGACTATGTGATGCGCGCCATCGCCCAGGGCAAGCACGTGGTCACCGCCAACAAGGCCCTGCTGGCCCACCACGGCAACGATCTGCTCGCCGCGGCCGCGGCTGCCGGCGTGGAGGTGGCGTTCGAGGCCTCGGTGTGCGGCGGCATCCCCATCATCCTGGCCCTGCGCCAGGGGCTGGCCGCCAACCGGGTCCAGGAGCTCTTCGGCATCTTAAACGGCACCGCCAATTACATCCTGACCCAAATGACCCAAAGCGGCGCCTCCTATGCCCAGGCCCTGTCCGAGGCCCAGGCCCAGGGGTTCGCCGAAGCCGATCCCACCCTGGACGTGGAAGGGATCGACACCGCCCACAAGCTGGCCATCCTCATGAGCCTGGCGTACGGGGCCCAACTTGACCTGGAATCCATCGCGGTGGAGGGGATCAGCCGGCTTAACCCCCTGGACCTGCAGTTCGCCGGGGAATTCGGCTACTGCCTCAAACTGCTGGCCATTACCCGGGATGACGGGCACCGGGTGGAGGCCCGGGTCCATCCCACCCTGGTGCCCCGGGACCACATGCTGGCCAACGTCAACGGCGCCATGAACGCGGTATACCTCACCGGGGACGCGGTGGGACCCATCCTCCTCTATGGGCAGGGCGCCGGGATGATGCCCACGGCCAGCGCCGTGGTCAGCGACCTCATCGACCTGGCCCGCAATCTTAAGCACGGGGTCCCCGGCCGGGTGCCGGCCCTGGGGTGGGAATCGGCGCTCAGCACCCGGCGGCTCATCAAACCCATCAACGACCTGGTGACCAACTACTACCTCAGGTTTTCGGCCCTGGACCGGCCCGGGGTCCTGTCCCAGGTCTCGGGTATCCTGGGGAAACACAACATCAGCATCGCCGCGGTGATCCAGAAGGGCCGGGAATTGGCGGCTACGGTGCCCATCGTCATGATCACCTACGAAGCCCGGGAGGCCGACGCCCGCCAGGCCATGGCCGAGATCGACCAGTTGCCCATCGTCTCGCCGCCCACGGTGTTTTATCGCATCGAGGACCCCCACCTCCACGCGGCCCATATCTAGCGCCGGGGGCGAACCCAGGGACGTAGGGGCGGTTCGTGAACCGCCCGCAAACCGCCATCCTGTGATCCCCTGGCCTCATATCACCGGTATCCGTGGCCGAACATTTCATTCCCTCATGGGCCTTTGGCCCACCCGCAAATTATGAAAAAATCATGCCTGCCCATGCTCTTGACTTTGAACCTTGAACTTTGAACCTTGAACTTTTCGAAGCAGGATTAAAGAAAATTGGCCTAACGGTCGACAGGGAGAGATACCGGCACTATTATAATGAAGAATTAGATCCAACATCCCTGCCGCCAAAGGAGATCCCCATGCGCGACTTTTGGGCCTTCCGGACTATGGTCACCCCGGTCATCATCCAGATTCTGTTCTGGCTCGGCGCCGTCCTCTGTCTCATCGCCGGCGCCATTATGGTTATCTATGGAGCCACCCAGTTTCAGGCCGGCCAGGGCCAATACCTGTGGAAGGGCGTGCTCCTTTTCGTCCTGGGGCCCCTGGGGGTTAGGGTATATTGCGAAATCCTGATGATCTTCTTTCGCATCAATGAGACCCTGACGGAAATTAAGCATGCCATCGAGCGACCGGCACCCCAACCAACCCGGCCGGAGGCGGCGTAAGAAAATTCGGTTGGCCCGGGGCGTGAGTCCGGCGGCTGGCCATGGGGATCGCTCCCGGGCCACTGAAGACTCGTCCGGGGAAGACCGAAGCCATAGACCAGACAACTGCAGCAAAATATACCGTAAGGAGGCAGGTGGATGACAAGATATAGAACCCCCTGGATAGGTTACGTTCTGCTGGCGGCGGTGCTCGGCATCGCTTTGCTGGGCTGCGCCACGGCGCCGTCCAGCAGCCCGCCCAGGTCCCAGAACGACCTGCTCACCGCCGCCGGATTTACGAGTTATGTGGCTAAAACTCCTCAAAGTTTGGCCTATCTTAAAACCCTCCCCCCCCAGGAGATAGTACAGCACCGGTATAAAGGCACGAACCGGTTTTTGGTGTGCACGGACCAGAACTCCAGGGCCTGCTATGTGGGGGACGAGGCGGCATTTCAGCGCTATCAGAATCTGGCCAACCAGGAAGATCTGGCCGCCAGAAAGCGTAACGTGTCGCAGGAGCGCTCTGACCCTGAGGCCCTGCAGATGTGGGCCGATTCCCAGGGGGCCGGGATGTAAAGGGGTATGGTTGCTCTCCCCCATTCCCTCTTGCTTGGGGAGAAAGCATATCCAACCCGGAACTGAGGCGACGCTGATTGCGGGGAGGGCCGGGGCTCGTTGGGTAGATAAGACGGCCCCCCTCCTGGTCACCACCTTTGACTAAGGGGATTTCTCCTGGTATCGTGTCCCACGGATACCTTGCAAAATGTTGCCTCCATAACCCCCTCCCCCAGCGGGGGCATAAGCGCTAACTTAAGGATTAATGTTTGTAAGTTGATCCTTTACAATCGCCGCCAATGGGGAAGGTGGCGATGGAAAGAATGGTTTTCCCGGAACAAGGAGAGGATTGGCAATTTCTTCTAACTTTTTTACCTGCGGGATGGCGGGAAA
>JAHIKF010000438.1 GCA_018897875.1 Pseudomonadota bacterium
CTGTTCGACCCCCTGTCCCTGCTCTACCGCACCCTGGCCATCGTCTTTTATCCCGCCTTCGGCTACGGGGTGGAAAAGGCCGGGCTGACCTTCTACCGTCTGGGTCCGCCCCTCACCTACGTCAGCGAACCCCTGTATCAATTCTTCAAGGCCACGGTGCTGCCCTTCCGGCCCCTGGTCTATCTGCTGCCTTTTTTTACCCTCGTGCTCTTTGCCCTGGTGGTGGCGGCGGAACGGGTTGACCGGCGCTTCTGGTGTCGGGCCCTCTGTCCCCTGGGGGCCCTCTATGGTCTCGTGGCCCGTTTCTCCCGGCTCAGGCGGCGGCCTGCGGCCCTCTGCCCCGACTGCGGCGACTGCACCGATATCTGCAAGATGGCCGCCTTTGGTCCGGGGGAACCGGCCCGCCATCTGACTTCCGAGTGCCAGCTC
The DNA here is from genome assembly GCA_018897875.1 of Pseudomonadota bacterium. Taxonomy (GTDB): domain Bacteria; phylum Desulfobacterota; class Desulfobaccia; order Desulfobaccales; family 0-14-0-80-60-11; genus 0-14-0-80-60-11. Next base: position 430 of record JAHIKF010000438.1, read on the forward strand.
TGCCTCCGGTGCCTGGAGGCCTGCCAGAAAGAGGACCGGGTGAGCTTTACCTGGACCTCCAAGGCGCCCCGGGCGCCCCTGGACCTGGGAAGGCGCCAGATCATCACCGCGGTGGCGGCGGGGGCCGTGGCCGTGCCCTTCATCCGCCTGGGCTCCCTGGCCCGGCGGCCCGACGAATTTCTCGTCCGGCCCCCCGGGGCCCAGACCGAGGCGAAGGTTCTCTCCCGCTGCATCCGCTGCGGCCAGTGCATGAAGGTCTGCCTGACCAACGGCATTCAGCCGGTGCTGTGGGAAGCGGGCCTGGAAGGGCTCTACACCCCCCGGCTCATCCCGCGGATGGGTTACTGCTCTTACTCCTGCAACCTGTGCGGCCAGGTGTGTCCCACCGGGGCTATCCCCCACCTCGAACTAAAGGTCAAACAGGCCACCGTCCTGGGGACCGCCAGCATTAACCGCACCTGCTGTATCCCTTACACCGAAGGCGCCGATTGCCTGGTGTGCGAAGAGCATTGCCCCGTCTCCCCCAAGGCCATCACTTTCTCCGAGCAGGAGGTCGTCAATGTCCAGGGGGAACGGCTAAAAATCAAGCTGCCCATGGTGATCCCGGACCGCTGCATCGGCTGCGGCCACTGCGAACACGTCTGCCCCGTGGGCGGCGCCGCGGCCATCCGGGTGAAGCGGTCGTTGCGGGTGGAAATGTGAGCAGTAAGCAGTGAGCGGTATTCAAGGAAGATTTGCAGACATGAGCGGAAAGAGCCAAAAACCGCATCGCAATCTGGTTGCCTGGCAAAAAGGCATGGATTTAGTTATGGAGGTGTACAAATTAACCCAGAATTTCCCAGAAAGGGAGCTTTATGGGCTGAGTTCCCAATTGCGGCGGGCCGCTCTCTCAGTGCCCTCCAACATTGCCGAAGGGGCTGCGGATCGCACTCAGGCCCAGTTTTCCCATTTTTTATCCACTGCTCTTGGGTCTCTCAATGAGATTGATACCCAATTAGAATTATCATTCCGTATGGGTTACCTATCAGAATATGAATACGGTAAAATCAGCGCCTTGTTGGATGAGTGCCTGGCCGTAACGTATGGCCTGAGGAAATCTATTTCTGCCAGGACAACCCGTTGAGAACCCCACTGCTCACTGCTCACTGCTTACTGCTCACTTCCCAATGAGACGCCATTATCCCGACCAGCCCCTGGTGGGCGTTGGCGCCGTGGTCTTCCGGGGCGACGAGGTGCTGTTGGTGCGCCGGGGCCAGGAGCCGGCCCTGGGCTCCTGGAGCCTGCCCGGCGGCCTGGTGGAGCTGGGGGAGACCCTGTCGGCTGCCATCCAGCGGGAACTGGCGGAAGAGACCGGGTTGACCGTGACCCTCCTGGGCATCGCCGCGGTGGTCGAGCGCATCTTCCCCGACCCCGACGGCCGCATCGCCTATCACTATGTCCTGGTGGATTACCTCTGCGACTACTCAGGAGGGGAGTTGAGCCCCGGCTCGGACATCACCGCGGCCCGGTTCGTTGCCGTGAGCGACCTTCCCGGCTTCGACCTGCCGCACTTCACCGCGGACGTCATCCGCCGGGCCTGGGAGCAGAAGCGGCAGGGCAGCTGTTTGCCCTTAACGGAAATTTGAGGGCCGGGAATCCCTCATCTTTACTTAAGCTGGGCCACCGCCTTTAACACCTCGTCGTAGTCCGGTTCGTTGGCCAGCTCTTTGACCACCTGGACGTAGCGCAAGGTGCCGGCCTTATCCACCACGAACACGGCCCGGGCCAGGAGCCGCAATTCCTTGATTAAGACCCCGTAAGCCAGGCCAAAGGCTGCGTCGCGGTGGTCAGAGTAAGTTGTGACCCGCTCCACCCCGGCGGCGCCGCACCAGCGCTTCTGGGCGAAGGGCAGGTCCATGCTGATGGTCAGGACCAGCACGTCGGGCCCCAGCTTAGCCGCCTCTTCGTTAAACCAGCGGGTTTCAATATCGCAGGTGGGGGTGTCCAGGGACGGCACCGAGCAGATGATGGCCACCTTGCCCTTGAGGGAGGACAGTTTGAACGGGCTCAAGTCATTGGCCAGGACCTCAAAATCCGGGGCCGGCTCCCCTACCTTCGCTTCCTGGCCCGTCAGGGTCAGGGGGTTGCCTTTCATGGTGATTACTCCGGGGCGTTCCGTCATGCGCGCCTCCTTTGCAGTGTGATTGATCTGCCCTTAAACCTATGAGTGATTTCAGGAAAATCAAGGGGTGGGGCCAGCCTGGACGCGATGGTACTGAGCGGAGCTTATGGGTGCTGATCCAGAATTGCCGGCAAAAAATTCACCTAATCATAACTTGTGGGGGCGCAATTAATTGCGCCCCAGGCCGTGATACATCAAGCTCATGGAAAAAAAAGGGCAGCGCCAGCCATCGGCCTGCCCTCTTTTCCAGGCATCAGTGCGGGGTTATGGTTTTATCTTGGGCAAATTCGCCAGGGCCTTTTTGATATTCTCGTCCGGGTCGAGTTCGATATCCTTAAGCTGGCCTTCCAGGAAGGCGTCGTAGGCCGCCAGGTCGAAGTGGCCGTGGCCCGATAAATTAAAGACGATGCACTTGGCCCGGCTGGTCTCCTTGCACACCCGGGCCTCGTCCACCGCCGCCTTGATGGCGTGGGCGGTCTCCGGGGCCGGGATGATCCCCTCGGTTTCGGCGAAGAGGCGGGCCGCCTCAAACACCGGGTTCTGGGCATAGGCCCGGGCCTCGATGACCTTTTCGTGCACCAGCTGGCAGAGAAGCGGGGCGTCGCCGTGGTAGCGCAGGGCACCGGCGAGGATGCCCGA
>JAHIKF010000439.1 GCA_018897875.1 Pseudomonadota bacterium
CAACGATTACTACGACTCATTCGGCAGCGATCCCTTGAACCGCAATTTCACCCCGTTTAGCGGCGGCAGCCGGGTGATCCAGGACGGGCGGATGAGCCCGGGGCAGGTCAAGGCTCTAGCCTACCTGATGTTGGGCCTGGGGGTGGGGTGCGGTCTCCTCCTGATTTACCTGGGACGTCCCTGGGTGGCCGCCATCGGCCTGCTGGGTCTGGGCGCGGCCTGGTTCTATTCTGCCTCGCCGGTGCAGATCATGAGCCTCGGCCTGGGGGAACTCATGATCTTCCTGGCCTTCGGGCCGATCCTTACCTGGGGAGCCTATTACGTTCAGACGGGGAAATTCAGCTTGGTGGGCGCCGCCGTCAGCCTGCCCCTGGCCTTTCTCATTACCGCCATCATCTGGATTAACGAATTTCCCGATATGGAGGCGGACCTGGCCGCGGCCAAGCATCACCTGGTGGCCCGCCTGGGGCTGAAGGCCTCCCGCTGGGTCTATACCGCCTTGATGCTGGCCCCCTTTGTCAGCCTGTTTGTGCTCATGGAAATTTTCCATTTGCCCGATCTCATCGTGGCGGCCCTCTTGCCGCTGCCCCTGGCCTTCAGGGCGGTGCGCCTGGTCTTCCGCACCCCGCCCACGGACCCGGAGTTTGTCCCCATCCAGGCACTCACCATCCAGACCCACTTCTTCACGGGTCTGACCCTCACCCTGGCCCTGCTCTACGCGGCCTGGTGGCGGTGAAAAAAGCTATCAGCTATCAGCAGTCAGCTTTCAGCCAAGACATTCAGCCAAGACTATGGTTGACGCAGGCAGAAAATCATGTAGGATGGGCACCGCCCACCATAACTGGTAATTAGGAACCAGAAGAAAAATCAATCATTTAGCAATGTAGGGTGCGTTCCACGCACCTTCACGCACCTTCAATGGTTGGCGGACTGAACCAAATAGGGTGCGTAGAACGCACCCTACGACCCTTGATTGAAGAAGGCGTTCATTCATGGGCCTTTGCCCCACCCGTAAAACATGAAAAGTTGGTAGGGCGGGCCTCAGTGCCAGCCCCCGTTGGTGGCACAGGTTTTCAACCTGTGCACCCGCACCGGCAAGATGCCGGTGCCACCAAGAACTTTTCGAAGCAGAAAATCGTGTATGGTGGCCACCGCCCACCATACCTAAAATTACTCTTTACTCTCTTTTCAAGTTGTACTTGGAAACGTATTTTTAGCCCTAGCTTGGCGTGGGCGATCTTGCCGCTGAAATGGCAGGAAGATTCATTTACTAATTTTTGCAAAGAAGTATAGGGCGTGCCGTGCACGCCGATTCTTGGCGGCCATGGGCCGCCCTAGGTCTGAGGGAAAAAATATGCCAAACCAAATGCCCCCACCGGTTTTAATCGAAGTAACCCGCGGCCCCCGAGTCGAGAGCTCTCACCGGGGCCACATCGCGGTGATGGACGCCGCCGGCAACCTGGTCCACCACTTGGGCGATGCCGAGGCCTGGGTCTGCATGCGCTCCCTGGCCAAGCCCTTTCAGGCCCTGGCCGTCCTCACCAGCGGCGCTGCCGCGGCCTTCGGGTTCGGGGCCGAGGAGTTGGCCTTGTTTTCCGGGTCGCTTTCCGGCCAGGATTTCCAGGTGGAATTGGCGACCAAAATTCTGGCCCGGATAGGACTCACCGCCGAGGCCCTCCAATGCGGGGTCCACCCCCCCCTGCATCGCCCCACGGCCCAGGCCCTGGTGCAAGCCGGCGTGAAGCCCACGCCTCTGCACAACACCTGCACCGGCAAGCACGCCGCCATGCTGGCCCTGTGCGTCCACCACGGCTGGCCCCTGGCGGATTACTTGAATCCGGCCCACCCGGTGCAAGATCTGATTTTAGGGACTGTGGCTCGAATGGTGGGGTTTCCCAAAGGGCAAATCCAGGTGGCCATCGACGGCTGCGGCGCGCCGGTTTTCTACGTGCCTCTGAAAAACATCGCTCTGGGATATGCCCGCTTGGCGGGATCGCAGCCGGAGTCGCCCGCCGGAATACTCCTGGCTGCCATCCTGGCCCATCCCCGGCATATCGCCGGGGACGGCCGCCTGGAAACCACGGTCATGGAGGCCTTGCCGGGCAAAATCTTCGCCAAGTCCGGCGCCGAAGGGGGCTATGGCCTCAGCCTCACCGAAGGCGGCCTGGGGGTGGCCTTCAAGATCGATGACGGCAGCCAACGCGCCCTTAACCCCACCGTGGTGGCCATCCTGGAGCAGTTGGGGGTCCTCACTCCCGCGGCCGCAGAAGCCCTGGCCGCCTTCCGGGAGCCACCCATCCTCAATCACCGCCAGGAAGAAGTGGGCCGCATCAGGCCGGCCTTTGCGCTTCAGGCCTAACACCAAGTTGGCCCCCAAAAAGGTAATTTTCCGCTGTAGGGTGCGTCCTACGCACCAAGAAGAGCGCCTAAGACGCGCCCTACGGGTTTTAGTGACGGAGGAATCCATCCTCTTCGCCGCATAAAACCCCTTGAATCTCTCCCCAATCATGCTATATTTCAACGATATGGGCAGCCATGGATCATCTATCAATCGGGTGGGGGCGGCATGAAAGTGTTGTGGGCCCCGTGGCGTATGGAATATATCCTGGGAGAGGATAAGCCTCCGGGCTGCATCTTCTGCCCCGAACCCGGGGAGAACCTGCCCGAGCGCCTGGTGTTGTTCAGCGGCGCCCTTACCCGAGTCATGATGAACAAGTATCCCTATATCAACGGCCATCTGCTGGTTTCCCCCAGGCGCCACCTTCCCGGGCTGGACGACCTGACCCCGGCGGAGACGCTGGACCTCATGGACAAGGTCCGGGAGTCCATCGCCATCTTGAAACAAGTCATGCGCCCCGACGGCTTCAACGTGGGCCTCAACCTGGGACTGGTCGCCGGGGCCGGGGTGGAAAGCCACCTCCATTTTCATATCGTCCCCCGGTGGGCCGGCGACACCAATTTCATCCCGGTTTTCGCCGAGGTTCGGGTGATTCCGGAACATTTCCGTCAGACTTATGAACGCCTGGCGCCCCACTTCCAGGCCCTGCCAGATGAGGATAAGACATGCGTTTCGTTAAAGTAATCATCTCCACCGTTATCATCCTCCTGGGTGTCGTCTTCATCATCGAAAACCTGGAGGTCCTGAAGCATCCGGTGAGCCTGAAGCTGGATCTCTATGTCGTCACCTTCCAGGGGCCCGACGTCTATCTCTGGGTTCTCGTCTTGTTCTGCTTTTTTCTCGGGGTGTTCACCACCTCTCTGTACGGCATCTACGAGCTTTACCAGCAGCGCCAGACCATCCGCAAGCTCCGGCACAATCTGGAGATCCTGGCCAAGGAACTGAAACAGGCCAGCGACAACGCTCAGGCCTCGTCGGTGGCTCTCGAACCCCAGATTGACCATAGCTCCGAGTAATCCCGGGGCGCCCCAGTTTTCCGGGAGGGCGGCGGAGCCTTTAGGTATCTTCCGCCCTCTACTTGAATTGCCGTATGCGCCATGACTGGCCCCCCATCTGACAAAATCACCCCCATGTTGCGGCAGTACCTGGATCTGAAGGAGCGCTACGCCGATGCCCTGGTGCTCTTCCAGATGGGCGATTTTTACGAGACCTTCTTCGGTGACGCCGAGACCGCCGCCAACGCCTTGAATATCACCCTCACGTCGCGCTCCCGCCAGGGAAACGAGCGCATCCCCATGGCCGGCTTCCCCATCCATGCGGCCGCCAGCTACATCCCCCGCCTGCTGGAGCAGGGGTTCAAGGTGGTGGTCTGCGACCAGGTGGAGGACCCGGCCCAGGCTAAAGGTTTGGTCCGCCGGGAAGTCACCCGCATCCTCACCCGGGGCACCGTGGTCGACCCCGCCGCCCTGGACGCCCGCACCGACAACTATCTGGCCGCGGTGACTTTTAAGGGACCCAGGTGGGGCCTGGCTTTTCTGGAGTTGTCCACAGGGGAATTCCGCCTCACCGAAGGCGAAGGGCACGATACCCTGGCCGATGAACTGTGGCGGCTCAGACCCGCCGAGCTGGTGGTCCCGGACAACCTGGACCCAGCCCTCCTGTCCCCGGCCCTGGCGCCCTTCGACACCCCGCCCACCCAACGGCTGATGTCGTCCTATGCCTTCGAACCCGAGGCGGCCCGGCGGGAAGTGGGAGAAGCCCTGGGCACCCTCTTCCTGGACGGCTTCGGGGTGGACGCCTACCTTCTGGGAGTGGCCGCGGCCGGGGCCATTCTCCGCTATCTGAAGGATTCCCACACCCCGGAGCTTCCCCACCTGGACCGCCTGCTGGCCTTTCGCCGGGACGACTTCCTGGACCTGGATGAGGCCACCTTGCGGCACCTGGAGATCTTCGAAACCTGGCGCAGCCGGTCCCGCCAGGGGTCCTTGCTGGAAACCCTGGACCACACCGTCACCCCCATGGGGGCCCGGCGCTTGAGCCAGTGGCTGCGTTATCCCTTGCAGGATCTGGCCCGAATCGAGGCCCGTCTGGACGCGGTGGAATTTTTCAAGGACAGCGGCCTCCTGCGCCAGCGCTGGCGCCAGACCCTGAAAGGACTGGGGGACCTGGAACGCCTCACCGCCCGGGTGGCCCTGGAGCAGGCCACCCCCCGGGAGGTGGGGGCCGTAAAAGAGGCCCTGGCCCGGGTCCCCCTCCTGCAGGCCTTATTGCCCGCCGAGCTCCCGGCCCTGGTGGCCCAGGTGGCGGCCGATCTGGACGGATTGCCCGAACTTCAGGACTTGATCGGCCGGGCCCTGGTGGAGGACCCGCCGGCCAATCTGGCGGCCGGCGGCATTATCAAAGAGGGGTATGACCCCGAGTTGGACGAACTCATGGCGCTTAACCGGGAGGGGAAAGACTGGATTGCCCGCCTGGAGGCCCAAGAGCGGGCCCGGACCGGCATCAACTCGCTGAAGGTGCGCTACAACAAGGTCTTCGGCTACTACCTGGAGGTGTCCCGGGCCAACCTGCATCTGGTGCCCGCCGACTACACCCGCAAGCAGACCCTGGTGAATGCCGAGCGCTTTATCACTATGGACTTGAAGGAGCACGAGTCCCGGGTCCTGGGGGCGGAAGAGGCGCGCCTCAAACTTGAAACCGCGCTGTTTCAGGAATTGCGCCGGCGGGTGCGGGAGGAGACCACCCGCCTCAAGCAGGTGGCCCGGGCCCTGGGGATTCTGGACGTGGCCGCCGCCCTGGCCGAATTGGCTGCCCTGCATCAATACAACCGGCCCCGGGTGGTGGCCGAACCCTCGCTCCTGATCCGGCAGGGCAGGCACCCGGTCATCGAACGGGTCTTGCCCTCCGGCAGCTTTGTGCCCAACGATATCGCCCTGGACGCCGACTCCCAGGTGCTCATCGTCACCGGACCCAACATGAGCGGCAAGTCCACCATCCTGCGCCAGGTGGCCCTGATTACGCTCCTGGCCCACCTGGGCAGTTTCGTCCCCGCCGCCGAGGCGGTGATCGGGCTCACCGACCGCATCTTCACCCGGGTGGGGGCGGTGGATGACATCGGCCGGGGCCAGAGCACTTTTCTGGTGGAGATGCATGAAACCGCCCGCATCCTCCACCAGGCCACCCCCCGGAGCCTGGTGATCCTAGACGAGATCGGCCGGGGCACGTCCACCTTTGACGGCCTGGCCCTGGCCTGGGCCGTGGCCGAACACCTGCACGACCTGAAAGGCGCCGGGGTCAAGACCCTGTTTGCCACCCACTACCAGGAACTCACCGAACTCAGCCGCCTTAAGCCCCGGGTACAGAACTTCCAGGTGCTGGTGACGGAATCCGCCGGCGATATCGTCTTTTTCCACCGGCTGGCTCCCGGCGCCGCGTCCCAGAGTTACGGCATTCAGGTGGCCAAACTGGCCGGCGTCCCCCGGGAAGTCATCGCCCGGGCCCAGGAAGTCCTGGAAAACCTGGAATCCGGCAGCCTGGACCCCACCGGCCTCCCCCGCCTGGCCCGCTCCCGCCGCCGCCCGACCCGGGAAACCCCCCAACCCACCCTGTTCGACCCGCCCCCGGAAGAGCCGTAATAAGCCATCGAGGCACAGAAAGTCCGGAGTTTAGGTTTGACAATAACAGATAAAATTTAAATTGGGCTATGCACTTCACTCCCGTAGGTACCATATATTGTGTTTGAATAAAGCGATTTAAGGCTGATTCATCCCCACCCTTCAAAGGGGAATGAAGGGATAAGTTTTTCACAATATATTGATAATTCACACAAATCATAA
>JAHIKF010000440.1 GCA_018897875.1 Pseudomonadota bacterium
CAAAGGACTATTATTTGTCATTCTGAGCGCAGCGAAGAATCTCTCTTTTTAAGCCGCCGAGATTCTTCACTCCGCTGCGCTCCGTTCAGAATGACATGAATATTCAATTTTTTTTGACTGCAACTTGGTATTAAGCCAGCTGCGGCCAGCACAACCTGTTGTTAAAATTAGACCGGGGCCCGGAGAATCCGTTAAGTTGAGGGGAAAAAAATGGTTGGCGCTGAAACCGATGCAACCACAGGTGACGCTGAGCCGGGAGGCGGAGGCCACCTGCACCTGCCGCCTGCGGGCGTGGCACCGGTTTTTTGCCGAATTATCCAGGATTAAATCCGTAATCGGTATAAAATATCCAAAGATGAAATTTTTTCTGGAGGTCGGCTCCAGGCAGGAAATTCCGGCGAGTCATACCCCCAAGGCGGTGGTTGGCTCGGGTCGGTCCATGAGGAGCAGGCGGTTGAAAAATGGTTTCCTGGTTATGCCGCCCGAGGTTGAGGGTCTAGACTTTATGAAGAGGAAAATATTCTGCGCCGCCCTGGGCATGGTAAAATCGAGCAACCAATAGATTTTAACCGCCCGGGAGAGTCCTTAGGCCGGGAAGGCCAACAACCCGGTGGGGACCGATTCATGCTGTGGTCATCTCTAACCGACATATTCCCTTGAGCCTGTGAAAAATTACCGCCGGAAAACTTCGTGGCTGCACCTGTTCATCTTGCTAATCTTGGTGGGCGCGGCCGTGCAGGGCATGACCTGGGCCGGCTGGCTGGAGTCGCCGGAAAGTATTTACTCCGACCTCTGGCACCGGTTGGCCGGGCTCCGATATAAGCCTGCGCATGTGGCCATCGTGACTTTGGATGAGCCGACCCTGTCCGAGCACCCGGAGGAACCGCTGGTGTGCTGGACCCCCCATTTCGCCCGGGTCATCGAGGTCCTGCGGGGGGCCGGGGCCAGGGTCATGGGATTAGATTACCTCTATTATGTGAGCATCGAGGACTGGCTGCAAAGGCTCAACTTGCCGCCCCACCACCCGAGTTTGAAATATGATGCCGCTTTTAAGGCCCAGCTGGCTTCCGGCCAGGTGGTCATGGCGGCCAACCTGATGGTTGACGGACAACAGAAAGTCAAGGTCAACCTGCCCATCCAGAGTTATTTTACCGCCCTGCCACGGCGAGCCCTTGACGTGGGACTGGTGAATTTTTACACCGATGCCGACGGGGTGATCCGCCGCTATATGCCCGCCGTGGCCGATGGTTATGGCCAGGTCACGCTCACCTTTGCCAAACTTCTGGCCACCCGGGCCACCGGGCAGGACCCGGCCGGGGAAATCCAGCGCCTGCAACATGATCTGGCTCTTAAAGACTGGTCGGCCGATGACCCCAGTGGCGTCAACCTGGGCGCTTTTCCCCTTATCGGTTACGTGGGGCCTCCGGGCGCCTTTCCCCGCCTTTCCTTCGGGCGGTTTCTCCGCCCTGAGGCCGGGACCGATCCGGAGATTCGGAACCTGAAAGACAAGGTCGTCATCATTGCCTATGAACCCGCGGCGCTCCAGGACATCCACTCAACGCCTTATTCCCTGAGCCTGTGGAAATGGCCGGGGACCGATATGAGCGGTGCCGAACTCCATGCCAACATTGTGGAAACCCTGCTCACCGGGAGATTCCCGAAACCGGCGCCCGGTTATCTCAGCGCCCTCTACCTGGCCGTGACGCTCCTTATCGGCGGTCTGCTATTCTACCGCCTGTCTTCCTGGCAGGGCCTGGTCGTCAGCCTGCTCATGTGCCTGCTGGTCGCGGCCTTCGCCTACATCCTGTTCCGCCGGTACTGGCTGCTCCCCACCGCCAACGTGCAGTTGGCGGTCATGATGAGTTACATGGGCATACTGGGCCTCAGGCTCACGGGGGAGGAGCGTGAACGCGCCCGTATCCGGAATATTTTTGGCCGCTACGTCGCCGACGAGGTGGTGGAAAAACTCCTGGCGACGGGAATGCTGCCGAACCTGGGGGGCGACAGCTTCCAAGTAACGGTGCTCTTTTCCGATATCCGCAACTTCACCGCCATCTCAGAGCGCCTGGGCCCCCGGGCGGTGGTGGAAATGCTCAATACCTATCTGGCCCAGGCCTGTGAGCCGATCCTGGCCCACGGCGGCACGGTGGACAAATTTATCGGGGATGCGGTGATGGCGGTGTTTGGCTCCCCGGTGCTTTATCCGGACCATGCCCGGCGGGCCCTGAGCGCCGCCCTGGGCCTGGCGCAAAAAGCCCGGGAGTTCCGCACCTGGATGCAACAACGCTTTGGCGATCAAGACCTTCCCGATTTTGCCATCGGGATCGGCATTCATACCGGTGAAGCCATTGTGGGCAACATCGGCTCACCCAAGCGCCTGGAATTCACCGCCATCGGCGATACGGTAAATACCGCCTCGCGGCTGGAGGGTTTGACCAAAGAGTTGGGCTGGACTATCGTCGCCAGCCGCAGTACCATTGACGCGGCTGCGGGAGTGGCCACCGGCCGGCAAGACACCCGGGCGGTCAAAGGCCGCCAAGAACGTATCGAGGTCTTTGAGGTGCTCGGTCTGGAAGAGGAAAACAACTAACCGGCTTGCCAAGACCGGAAGACCCCCTGAGGAACGGCGCCGTTCTCAGCCGGCCAGGCGGTCAGCCACAGGTTCCGGTTAAGGCGGACATGAAGCATGGAGGCAATTATGCAGTGGATCATGAAGATTTGCGTTAGAGGCGCACTCGGTCTGGGGGCGGCGGCCCTCTTGCTGTCCGGGGTTCCGGCTCACGCCAACCCGGCCTCCGGCGCCGCATCCCGGGAAAGTCAACCGCGCCTTTTGGCTCAGAGTAAGGCCCAGCCAGAGGAAGCCGAGAAGCTGGAACAACAACGCCTGAAAGAGCAGCAGGACCGGGCCAAGGTGCAGCAGGAGCAGAAACAACAACAAAGCCAACCGGAGATGAGGAAGATGCGGGGGCCGATACCGGAGGCGGCGCCGCCCAATTCCAGCAAGTCGCGATTTGGCGCCGGGGTTATCCGGAAGAGTGAGAAACCCGTAGACAGTGAATAGGACCACACCTTGGGGGATGGTCCGAGGGGATTGGGGGCCCGTTCTCATACGGGCTCGAAGGCTCCGGTTTTCCCTGCCAGGCGTCTTCCGGGCCTACCCCAACCACGGCGCGGTTGGCCGGAGGATGGCCCCGGCTTTACCCTTCAACGCCCGGCCCCCACGGAGATGGTTACTCCCTCGGTCCAGCCCGCCCGCCACATGCTCCAAACCTGCATCTGAGAGCTCGTCTCGGGCTTGCGGTAGCAGGAGGAGGTGCACTCCACGAACCATTCGGGGGCGCCCCGACGGGTACACCGGAGGCGGATCATCCGGTCGCGGTTCGAAACCACCCGGATAAAAATATTCGGGGGCACCTCGAAGCCGTATTCCTGGAAAACCGCCTCGGGGGCCGCGAGCAGTCGCTCTTTGAAGGCCGCATCCGCCCAGGCCCTGGCTACCACCTTGCCCCAGGTCCTCTGAAACGCTTGCCGGTCCATACTCTTCTTCTCCGGTGGCGTCTTAAAGAGGTATCCACCACTCTGCCCCCAGGCGCTTTATGGCCCGGCGGTCTTTCCTGCCAGGGAAGTCAGCGGCGGGCTTACCCCGGAATGGCCGGGAAGCCGCACGCCCTCTCTCCTTCGGCCGCACTTCACCACGGTTTTCAGGCAATCTCGTTACGGGATTCTTCGGCATGAAGCTGCCGAGACATGAATTTCCCGGTGCCGCCGGTGGTTTCCCCAACGGGTTCCAGAACCGGCAACTGCCGCCCATGAGGCATAGTTGCTGAATCAACGCATAATTTACGATAGCATCAGGGGGTCGTGAGGCAAGAGGCCCGCGGCTGACTCTGGGCAAGGTGCCTGCGGGTCAAGACTGGTCACTGCCAGGTAGGGGTCAGGGGGTGGTCAGACAGGCGCGTTTCCATAAATTCCGGGCGGGGCCAGGGCCGGTCTCCGGAAACTGCGCCGGCCCTCTTCCACCAGGATCATCACCAAAACCTCTCTGAACCGGGGAACCCCAAGGGTGCTGGTTATGGCGCCCCAGGGGGTGAGAGATAAAGCCCCGGCAACCTTTCATGACGTTTCGGAGGGGATCGTTGGATTAATGGTAAGGCTGGGGAATCAATGCATGAAACTGTTATTGCCTCATTCCCCGCTGAGATAGTCGCCGAGACGTTTCCGGTTGTGCTCGTCCTCGTGACAGTAGACGCAGAGATTTTCCCAGTTGGAGCCGTCCACGGGGTTATTCCTGGGATTGCCGTCCTTGTGGTGCACCGTTAAAAGCTGCCGGTTGCGATGCGTGAATTCCCGCCTGCACTTGGCGCAAATCAGCCCATGGATTCGCAGCGAGCGTTCCCGGTAGTTACTGACTGGGGTTACCAAACTGCGCCATCCTCAAAAAATCCGTTAGCCGGCGTGCGCCCGCCGCTCCCGTAGGGGGGGCGAATCTCTTCCCTGAGCTTAACGCCCAAAGCACACCCCTCCGAGACTTGTCTCGGGTAGAGTTAAGAGATAAGCCCCTGGTTAGCACTTCATCCAGTATGGGGCCGCCCTTTTAAGCAGCAATCACGCTCAGGTTGACTTAAGCAGTAGCCTTACGCCTCCCGCCCTGCGCCCCCAAGCCTCTTTCCTTGGCCAATTTGCTGCGCTGTTCGGAATACTCTTTGCACACCAGCGGGAATTTTTTCGGATCCAGACCATATCTCTGAAAATATTCCTTCGGCATCAAGTTGTGAGCTTTGCGCAGATGAGTCTTTAAGGTCTTCATTTTTTTGCCGCATTCCAGGCAAACCACGTATTTTGCTTTGACGATATCTTTCAATGGCACCGACGGTTTTTTTACCACTCCCGCCTCGCCGCTCTTTTCCGCGGCCATATCCTCCAGCGCTGCCCCGCCCTCCAGAGCAGACAAAACATTGTATATCTCTTTAATTTCATCAACCAATTCATCGGGGCTGAGTTCGCTCATCGAGGCGTGGGACATTACAATTTGTGCGGTTAATTTTAACACTTCGCTGGCCATGTGAATCCTCCCTGTTTTTCTAGTTTATCGGATTTCATTACAGAAGATGGGTTAATATTTAATACTAATATTGATTTGTCAAGGGGTTTTTCTTAAAATATTGATCCTTACTTCTTTTTATGAAGGGCTAAACCATAATTGTTTCGGCCTGGGCCAAAAATCCCTTGGCCTAAATTATTGCCGAAGTTAGGAACCAGCAAGTCACCCATAAAGTTTGCTCAATCAAATTAGTCATAGAATTATCAGACGATTCAACCAGATTTGGGGCGATTCCGGAGGGCTGGTGCGAGGTTTAATCCTGCATCTGCTATCTGATATGTTACCTATGGCCCGGTACTCTACTCACCAGAGATCCATTGGTTTCACGGGGATGAATTGTTGTTCCGCCAGGAATTTCTCGGAGATTATTGGTGCAATCAAAGAAGCGTTGACCCCGGGCCTCACCCCCAACTCCTTTGGCCAAAGTCTCAAAATGCGGCCTTCCGGCGCCTCTAACTCGAGTAGGTGCGTCGATCTTTGAACATCCCGTACTGGGTAGCGAAGCCGACGCCCCCCAACGCCATCATGGCCACGATGGCCAGGAAGTTGGGCCGCCCGCCCCCCAAGGCCAGCGCCGGTAGGAGCAAGCCCAGGCCGTAGACCATTTGCGTCGCGCCGCTGAAAGCGGTGGCCAGCATGACGAACAGGTCTCTGACGCCATAGAACAGAAATCCAACGAGCGCTGCACCGAGGACCCCCATCAGGATCACGGCCCCAGGGGAGACGTTCAGGGCCAGGCCCAGGGCGCCCAGGATCATGAACCCCAAAGCCGCCCCGATGATGATGACGCCGATGCTCCACAGGGGATAGGCGAGCAGCGCCAGGACCACCGCGGCGCCGACTCCGATCAGGAGGGCCAGCCAGGGCTGGCTGGCCGGGGTGAAGGACTGGCCGAGTAGGTAACCATAGATCAGGCCGGCCAGTATCAGGAAAATCCGGAATAGGGGATAGCCATAGAAACAACTGGCCAGACCCACAAGGATGGCCGCAACTCCGATCCACGCATCCATAGGAAGGTTCCTTTCCAGGCTCTTTTAGGTGAAGCTTAGGCGGGGGCTTAACTGCAGCCTCCCCTGCCTGAATAAGGGTAATAATGGAACCGGCTCATGGCAAGGGCAGGCGGTGAGATCGGCTCGCGGCAACAGAAAATAATGGGGCGCAGACTCATTCGGATCGGGGCCGCCGGCGCAAACTCCCCCAAAGTCCCCGATCTTTGGACCGGACTCTCTCCATCGAGACATAAGCTTGAATTAGGTGCCAACTCTGTGGTATTTAGATCTCCAAACCCTGGTTACTCTTCTGCCCCCTCTGTACCACGGGGCAGGGGAAGGCCGATTTTAACCGGCTTGGATAGGTGCGAGAAACTACCCCGGCATCTGTAAGGACGACGATTTGGACTTTCCACCATACCCGGAAGAGGTTTTTGAACGGGCCCGCGGCATCCGGCTGCTGATCCTGGATGTGGACGGCGTCCTCACCGACGGCAGGCTCTATTTTGATGCCAAAGGGGAGACCCTCAAGGTTTTTCACGTCCGGGACGGCCATGGCATCAAGATGGTCCAGCGGGGCGGCATCGAGGTGGCCCTGGTATCGGGGCGCCGTTCCGACGCCGCGTTTCACCGGGCCCGGGAGCTGGGGGTCACCCGCTTCTATGAGGGCGTCCGGGACAAGGTGGCCATCCTGGAGGAACTCCTGGCGGCCTTGAACCTCACCCCGCCCCAGGTGGCGGCGGTGGGCGACGAATTGGTGGACCTGCCCCTGTTCCACCGGGTGGGCCTGGGGGCGGCGGTGGCGGATGCGGTCCCGGAGGTCAGGGCCGCAGCCCACTGGGTCACGACCCTGCCGGGGGGCCAAGGCGCGGTCCGGGAGGTCTGCGACCTGCTCCTCAAGGCTCAGGGCCGGTGGGAGGAACTCGTCCGCCCGTGGCAGGGGCCGGCCGCCGGATAGGGGCGTGCACCTGACCCCAACGCTCCCGGTTCCCCTGGCGTTGGTCAGCCAACCACAGTTCAGCCCCCTGGCAGATCCGTGCCGCCTATTTCCTTATTCTGGTTATCCCTGAGTTATCCCCGGCCTGGTTATTGTCAGGTTCAAGATAGTTAAGGTATGTTCAAGACAGTTATCCAGGGGCCTTTGGCCCACACGTAAAGCATGAAAAAATTATGTAGGGCGGGCACTGCCCGCCGTTTGCGATCATCAATTGGTGCGTAAGACGCACCCTACGAAAACTTTTCAAACCAGTGCATCTTATGGGATCACCTGTCTACGACTGCCTCATCTATAATGGCCTGGTTCTGACCATGGCGCCCGGCGCCATGCCCCTGGCTCACGGTTATGTGGCGGTTGCCGGCGGCAAAATCGCCGCGGTGGGGCAGACCGATACCTTACAAGACCTCCCCGCCGCCCGGGAGCGCCTGGACGCCCAGGGGGCCCTGCTCCTGCCCGGGCTGGTCAATACGCATTGCCATGCCCCCATGGTCTGGTTCCGGGGCCTGGCCGACGATCTCCCCTTGCAGCAATGGCTCACGGAGTTCATCTTCCCCGCCGAGGGCGCCTGGCTCGATGCCGATAAAGTCTACCGGGGCACCCTCCTGGCGGCGGCGGAGATGATCCGGGGGGGCATCACCACCGTGGCCGACGGCTACTTTTATGAAGCTGCGGTGCGCCAGGCCCTCAGCGACGCCGGCCTCAGGGCCGTGGTGGCCCAGGGGGTGGTGGACTTCCCGGCCCCCGGGGTCCCGGACCCCACCCGCAACCTGGCAGTAGCAGCGGAGTTTCTGGACACCGGGGCGGATTACCCGGACCGGCTCACGTCCGCGGTCTTCTGCCACTCCCCTTATACCTGTGGGCCCGAGACCTTGCAAAAAGCCAAGGACTTGACCCGGGGTCGGGGGGTGCCGTTTTTTCTGCACCTGGCGGAAACCAGGGAGGAAGCGGCCAGCCTCAAGCGCCGGACCGGCCGGTCCCCGGGCGCCTACCTTGACCATCTGGGCCTGCTGGATGAGTTGACCGTGGCGGTCCATGCGGTGTGGCTGTCGCCCGGCGACCAGGAGCTCCTGGCCCTGCGCCAGGTAAAAGTCAGCCACTGTCCCGAAAGCAATCTGAAGCTGGCCGCCGGTGTGGCGCCCATCCCCGCCCTGCTCAAGCTCGGGGTGACGGTGGGGCTGGGGACGGACGGCGCCGCCTCCAACAATAACCTGGACCTGTGGGGCGAGATGAGCCTAACGGCCCGGCTCCACAAGGTCTGGGGCCGTGACCCGACGCTCATGCCCGCCGCCCAGGTGGTGGCCCTGGCCACTCGGGAGGGAGCGCAGGTATTGGGGCTGGGCGAAACCACCGGGACCCTGACCCCGGGCAAAGCCGCCGACCTGATCGTGGTGGACGTGAACCAGCCCCACCTCACCCCGCTCTATGACCCTTACTCCCATCTGGTCTATGCGGCCCGGGCCGCCGACGTGCGGCACGTCATGGTGGGCGGCCGCTGGCTCCTCTCTGATCGCCGGTTTACCACCCTGGATTGGCCCGCCCTGGCCGCCTCCGTCCGGGACCAGTGCCGGGACCTGGCCGCCTTCTGCCGCCAACTCCGGCCGCACCCCTGAACGGTAATTGTCAAGATTTGACCAGACAACCTCCTCATCAAGGCATAATATCATCGGACCCAAAAGGATTCTGAACCCCCCCCCTTTTGCTATCCAGATCATATCCGGATTTTTCGCTTATCTGAGCATAATTGTCGAACACGGCAAGGTATTGCGTCCCGCCAAAACAGGACGCCATGCCGGCGAGGGGCGGCTGAATATTAGGGTCCGTCATAGGGTTTTTCAGGCCCGGAGAAAAGGAAACAAAATATATAATTTTGTCTCCTTTTAGGCGCCGTCGCCCGAGAATTCTCGCTAAGTTCGTTTGTCATAAAATCCGCTTCCACCTAGATTGGAAACAGTTAAATCTTTTGTTTCCTTATAGCAAGTTGCTGCTATCTATCCACCCTTATAAAATCCATCAAAGTGGTTTGATATGGATAGCATAGCCATATCTAAGAACCTGGCGACAGGTAAAGTTTTTGTCCCAAGTGTCAGGTATAGTCTGATCTCGGTTTGATGATTGTCAGCTCAAATCTTGGTCATTAAACCTTAAGAAACTAAGCCAACGACGAGGTTAAATCGGCGGCGCGATGGTGACCAGGAGGCGTAAATCGGTTTTGGCCCTCAGCCCATGGGGTTCAGCGATGTCCGAGATGACCACATCTCCCGGTTTGGCCGGGAAGGAGGCGCCATCCTTGCCCAGAAACTCCCCTTCGCCTTCAATGATCACTAAACTCAACTGACCTTCGATGTCGTGGGAGTGCACCGGCAGTTCCTGGCCGGCCTTGAAATTAAAATTGATGATTTTAAAGTAGGGAGAGTCGTGCACCAGCAACTTTTTTAAGCCTTTGTCGCCAAACTCCCCGGCCTCAAAGAGATTGATCTTTTTCATAATGACTCCTTCTCATCAGTAGCCCTGCGTTTAGCCCCGGACTATTGTTATGCTTCAAAAATTGTATGGGAATTATATCTCCCGGACCTCCCAAAAGCTCTTTTAAAGTCCCCCTTTTCTAAAAAGTGATTTAGGGGGATTATCAAACAGTTATATAATCCCCCCTGCCCCCCTTTAAAAAAGGGGGGTAAAATACCGGCCTTTATTGGGGCTTTTTCCTTAAGAGAAAAACTATCTTATTTTTTTAAGCGTCACACTAGGCCGGTTCATCGGCCCAATGGATGCAGTTGACCGGGCAGGCGTCCACGGCCTCCTGAATCTTATCCGCCGGCGCGCCCGAGGGGTTCATGACCTGGGCGAATCCCAGGCTTTCGTTTACGGTAAAGACCTCAGGGCAGATTTCTTCGCAGGCCCCGCAGGCGATGCAGTCATCTTCCGCCACGTAAGGCACATGGTCCGCCAAGCTTTTATACTCCTTAGTGGGTCGTTTTTTCTCAAGTTATACCCTGTTCGTCTTGTAGGGGCGGGTTTGAAACCCGCCCCTACGTGGGATATCAATAGGTTATCTGATTGATTTGTTTCATTTCAGATCGAACTTGGTATTAAACCGTATGTCGCTTATCAGCCGTTGGCGGCCTCGGTCGCGGAGGTGAGCCCCAGGCCGGTTTACTGGAGCGCCATCTCGACCCGGAAGGTTCCGCCCTCGGTATCTTTCCGCAGCACAAAGCCCAGGCGCTTTACCATCTCCAGCATCGGCTGGTTCTGGGCCAGGACGTCGCCGGTGAGGAGTTTGACTCCCTGCTCCCGGGCGATCTCCGTGATCCGTTCCACCAGTTTGGGGCCCAGACCTTTGCCCTGCCAGGGGTCGGCCACGATGACGGCGAATTCGGCGGTGGACCGGTCCACAGCCATTACCATGCGGCTCACTCCCATCATGACCTCGGGACCCGGCGGCAGGCCGATGGCCATCAGGCCCAGTTCCCGGTCGTAATCGTTCTGGGTGAAGCGGATGAGCATTTCATGGGTCCACTTCTTGATCAGCTTGAAGTAGCGGAAATAGATGGTTTCTTCCGAACATTTGCCGAGAAAGTCGGACACTAGGGGTTCGTCTTCGGGTTTCATGGGCCTGAGCAACACCGGGGTGCCGTCCCTGAGCAGCCAATCGCTTTCGAACTGGTTGGGATAGGGGGCGATGATGAGATGGCGGGGGGCCGGCACCGTAGTGGGTTCGACGATCAGGCGGGCATCCACCGCCACAAAGCCCCCCTTGACGGCCAGGAGGGGGTTGACGTCCAGTTCCACGATCTCCGGGAAATCCGTCACCAGTTGGGAGATTCGCACCAGGATCTCGGCCAGCTGATCCAGGTTGGAGGGCGGAACGTTGCGGTAGCCCTTCAGCACCCGGGAGACCCGGGTTTTTTCGATCAGCCGCCGGGCCAGGAGCAGGTTCAAGGGGGGCAGATCCACGGCCGAGTCCTCCAGGAGCTCAGTGAATTCCCCGCCGGCCCCGAAGAGGATGAGGGGGCCGAAATCCGGGTCCCGTTTGCTGCCGACGATCAGTTCGCAGATGGCTTGCTGCTCCTGGGTCTGGACCGTCACCCCCAAGAGGTTGGCCTCGGGTTTAAAGGCCTTGACCGCGGTGAGGATTTCTTCGTACGCGGCCATCACTTCCCTCTCGTCATGGAGATTGAAGCGCATCCCGTCCACCTCGGACTTGTGGCTGACATCCGGGGAATTTATCTTCAGGGCCACCGGAAAGCCGATCATCAATGCCACCGCGGCGGCGTCGGCGGCGGAGGACGCCGCCACCGTAGGATTCACCGGGATGCCGTAGGCGCTCAAGATGGCCTTGGATTCCAGTTCCGTCAGCACGCCTCCCTGGCGCTCCAGGCGCTGCGCCAAAAACGTGCGGGCCTTCCGGGTATTGACGCTCAGCTCCTGGGTCAGCCGGGGCGG
>JAHIKF010000441.1 GCA_018897875.1 Pseudomonadota bacterium
CAAGCTCCGGGTGCTCTCCGGCAACCACCGGGTCCAGGCGGGCCGCCAGGCCGGGGTGGAGCAGATACTGGTGATGGTGGTGGGCGACGAGAAAGATGCCGATGAGCGCCTGGCTATCCAGCTCTCCCATAACGCCATCGCCGGCCAAGACGACCTGGTGATCCTGAAGGACCTTTGGGAGAGCATCGAGGACGTGCAGGCCAAGGTTTACGCCGGGCTGGACTCCGACACCGTGAAGGCCCTGCAGGGTATCCAATTCGCGGCCATCGCCGAGCAGCGTCTCCAATACAAAATAGTCACCTTCACATTCCTGGGCCATGAGGTTGAAAATCTGGATGAGCTTATGAAGGCAATAGCGGTGGCTTTTGCTTCGGATGTGGTTTACCTGGCAACCCTCGAAGCCTACGCCCCTCTTTACGAGCTGATGTTGAAGATCAAAAAGCACTGCCTGATCAAAAACACGACCGCGGCGTTCATGAAGTATAACGAGTTGGCCCTGATCGGGTATGACCAGATGGTGAAGGTTGAAGCAGAACATTGTGGAGCAGCAGACTCCGGGGAGGGGGTGATTTCATGAAGTCTGATTTCAAGGAGGATTTGTTGGAAAATACCCTGACCATAAATGAAAGAGCGGAACTGGGAACCCTTGAAGGCATAATCTCACGGGAGATGAAGTCATTCATGGACGTTGGCAATGCGCTACTTACGATTCGGGACCGTCAGCTCTACCGGGAACAGTTCAGAAACTTCAAGGCATATTGTACGGAAAGGTGGGGAATGAGCAAGAATTACGCAAACAGGCTGATAAGCGGGTCTCAGGTGGCGGTCAATTTGGGCGGCCAAGTGATACAAAGGAGCAAAGATGGTGCCCATGGTCACCAACTTTGCTCCCCTTGTGAAATCCAGCCGACTTCAGAACGCCAAATCCGCCCCCTTTCCCAACTTGAACCCGCGCAGCAGCGTACGGTATGGGAGGAAGCTGTAAAAACCGCCCCGGCTGGCAAGGCCGTTACCTATACGCAGGTCAAGGCGTTGGTTGCGGAGTTAATCGGCCCTGCCCCCCCGGCACCCCCTAAAAAGAAAGACCCCTACGCCCACTCCGATGCTCATGCCTTCGCATCCATGGCCATACTCCAACTGGAAAGAATTAGAGATGATGACCCCTTGAGGGTTGAGGGCGTGGGTCGAGTTTCAGAATGGATTCAGGAAAAACTAACCGAATGGACTAAAAACTAAAGGAGAAGAACGATGGCAAGAATTCTGGAAACGAACAATTATAGCAAGTTCGTGTTGTCGTTGTTTAACCGGGAAGTAGGAAGGACATGGCGCCTTGAACAGTCCCTGCTCAAGTATGGGTGGCTTGAGGAATACCCCATGGCCGTGACCAGGCTGGTCGACGGCAAATTGCGGATAGATGATGGCCACAACCGTTTCTATTCGGCGCGCAAACACGGCATCCCGGTCAAATATGTCGAAACCAACAGCAAGATAACTCAGGGCGAGAGGGATGGAACCCATACCCCATGGAACCTACAAGACTACATGGGGTCTTTCGCAAAAAACAACTTCGCGGCCTATCTGGCCGTATATGACTATCACAGGAAAACCGGAATCAAGCTGAACGCTTGCATCTCCATGTTGAGCGGGTCGAGTGCCGGGTCAGGAAACTGGAGGAAGCAATTTAAAGACGGCACTTACCGTTTAGGTGATCCGGCCCATGCGCTCCTTGTCGCGGACCTCGTGGCTCATTGCAGGAAGCATGAATTTCGCCACTGGAACGATACGCCTTTTGTCAATGCCCTTTCTAAAATCGCTTGGGCCGAAGTTTTTGATCCCCAGGTTTTGAAGAGCAAGATAACCGCCTTCCCTGAGCATTTGAAGAAGTACGGGACAAGAGAGGAATATGTTCTGATGCTGGAGGCGATTTACAACCGTTATAGCAAAGACCTGGTGCCTTTGGCCGTTAAGGCAGAGGAAGCCGCCAGGAAAAGAAATGTGGTCCTAAAGCATGAGGGACGGCCGGTGGGCCGAACTGAGAGAAGGATCGAAGCCGCCCAATGAAAAGACCAACCGTGGAAATTTGGTTCAGGTGCTGGTGTGGACAGTTGCTTTATGGGGTCCGTCCCGGTGCCCGGTTCGTCTGCCTAAATTGCTGCCGAAAGATAAAGGTTGGAAGATGATCCCGATGAGTTGGCCAGACGCCCTCCTGATCCACCGGGCCGCCGAGAACTTTGAAGGGGCCGCCTTGCTCTCTCAGAGCGCTGTCTTGAAGCGCCTGGCGGCGGCCTGGCCCAAGACCAGGCGGTCGGGTGAGATCAATACTTCTGCTCAACCCGACACACCGCTGGAGGATTTCTGGAAAGGGATCATGGTAGATTTTAACCATTGGGAGGTCCTGGCCCAGGCCTCCCCGGTGGAGGTCATGGAGGGCTACCAGGTGCTCCGGGGTAATGGGATCATCCTGCCGGACGGCACCCTGAATCACCTGGCCGGAAGCCTGCTCAAGAAAGAAGCGGCCGGGAAGCTCATGGCTGACTTTGGCATTAAGCCAGGAGACATGAAGTGATGGCTTTTGACTACGAACCCGCCCTGGGCCTCTATATTTCGGTTGACCCGGGCTACAGCAATCCGTTCGCCTGCCTCTGGATCATGCCGGTGGAGAAAGGTGAGCGGTTGATGGTGCTGGATGAATACTACCAGCGCTTCCGGACCACCCCGGAGAACGCTAAGGCTATCGCCAAGCAGCACCAAGAGATGGGGCACCCACCCCTCAGGATGGGTTACGGCGACCCGGCCAACCCGGAGCGCCTGGTGCTCCTGAGTGAGGTCCTGGGTATCGAGGTCAAGGGGCCACGACTCCCGGTTCGGGTGGGCCAGGAGATGGTGCGCCAATGGATTGAGCGGCGTTATGACGGGCAACCATGCCTGATCATTCACCACCGCTGCAAGAACCTGATCCGGGAGCTCAAAAATTACCGGGAACACGAGCCGGGCAAAGGTAACCACCACGCCCTGGACGCCTTGAGGTATTTCTTCTGCGGGTGGCTGGGCGCATAAGGAGGGCTGTTTTAGTGGATGCGAATACATTGCACCAAGTAGATGAGGTCATGGTGGACAAGGTGGCCGTGGCTTATGGTTTGGCGTTGGGCCTGATTTGTCAGGCGCATAAAATTCCCTTTAAAATGGCAATTTTAATGGTGCATTTCTGCGGCACCATTTTGGGTCTGGCCGAGAGGGATGTTGCGGCGGTTGATTATGCCATCCAGAAAATGACGGAAGATCCGGAATTTTTATCCAAACATCATGCCACGGAAGAGCAAATCATTCGCGCTATGTGGCCAGATAGAAAAGTGAGTTAGCCTGATGCCGACCATCTTCTCACCCTGCCGGATTTGGCGCTACACCCTGGAGAGAGCTTGGATGCCCCCGGAAGGTTGCATGGGGACCCGGGAAGTGGTGGCCTTCATTGGGCTCAATCCCTCGACGGCAGACGAGGTGAAGAACGACCCCACGGTGACCCGGTGCATCAACTACGCCCGGCGCTGGGGGTTTCATGGGATGTTCATGCTGAACATTTTCGCCCTGCGGTCAACGGACCCCCGGGAACTCTACCGGCACCCGGACCCCATAGGCCCGGAGACCGACCGTTATTTGACGGAAGTAATTCAAACGCAGGGAGTGTCCCTGGTGGTGGCCGCCTGGGGAAACCATGGCGCCCTGCTCAGCCGGGGGTGGGACGTGATCAACCTGGTGCGAAACTCCGGGGTAAACCTGCATCGCCTGGGCGAGCTTACCAAGCAGGGGCAACCCCGGCACCCTCTTTATCTAAAGAGCGATCTGGAACCGGTGCAGCTATGAGTGTCATTTATGAGCCCCGCGGTAAAGCCCGTGAATATTCCGAGTTGGCGGTCAATCTTTATAAGGGCTGTTCGCATGCCTGTGTCTACTGTTACGCACCAGCGGCGACCTTTTGTGACCGGAGAAAATTTTCAAGCCCGGATTATATTCAGCCCCGCCCTGACATCCTGAAGACCCTGGAACGAGAGGCCCAGAAAATGTCGGGCGACCCCCGGCGTATCCTCTTGAGCTTCACCTCGGATCCCTACCAGCCGGCTGAGCAGACCATGGGGGTTACCAGAAAGGCCCTGAAAACACTCATGGCCCATGGCCTATCAGTCACGATCTTGACCAAAGGGGGGTCCTGGGGCGTTGTCAGAGACATGGATCTGCTCAAGGCAAACCCCCACAATGCCTGGAGCGTCACCCTGACCCATGATGAACCAGCCTTCAGCCTGGAATGGGAACCCGGCGCAGCCTTGCCGGAAGACCGGATCGAATCCCTACGCCTGGCCCACTCTGCCGGTATCAAAACCTGGGTCTCCTTCGAGCCGGTACTGGACCCGGAGGCGGTTTACCGGCTTCTGGACCAGACCCATGAATTTGTGGACTTTTACAAGGTGGGGAAATTGAACTATCACCCCCTGGCCAAGGAGATTGATTGGCCGAAATTCAAGGGGGAAATGGAAGAGAGACTCACCCGGCTGGGGAAACACTATTACCTGAAAGAGGATTTAAGGGGAGCAGCCGTCAGAGACGGCGTCGATAGCATCGGGAAGGTGGGTTGATGGAGGTCACCGTAACCGGATTTGGGAAGTTGCTTCCTCGCATTTACCCCCAGGGGGAACCCCCTGAAAACGTAGAAAAATTATAAGGAAATAAAGGACATGCCACTTTCGCTGGTCCCTCCGGGTGGTGGGGGCCCAAAAAAGAAGGTCAAGGACATCACGGTGCGTCGGATGGAACGCATCAAACAGATCCAGGATCTCTTGTTGTCGGGGCTCAAAAAGACGGAGATAGCGCAGAGATTCGGAATTAGCAAGCGACAGGTTGATTCAGACATAGAGGACGGCCGCCATTATTACCAGGACGTGGCGATGGGGCTGGACCAGCAGGAAACCATCGGGGAGCAGGTCACGCTCCTGCTGAAGTGTCAATGGCTGGCCATGCGCGATTACCAGAAGTTTATCAACGAGAACAGCAAGGTTGGTTCTCTCCGCCTGGTGGCGGAGTTTCACACCAAGCTGATGGCTCTGCTCCAGACCACCGGGCTGGTCCGGGAAGTGCCGAAGAAATTCATCCTGGAGGATTTCAACCCCTTTGAAGACGAAGAATTTACCATTGAATTTGACGCCCTTATCCTTAAGGCCAGGGCAAAAGGCATAAAAATCTTCGGGTTTTGAAATTTTTCTTATTTTGGAAAAATGGCTAATGTATTTTACAAAAATGTCTATTCCCCACTTGACCCCCAATTTTGGGGGTGTAGGGATGGTATCCACCATACAGGTGCCACCTACGCCCCACCGTTTTCCAGAATAGCGGTCAACCTGAGTAAACCCTTACCAAATACACGTTTGCTGGGTTCGTGTAAGCCACGTATTTCGACGAACATGATCTCACCCTATTCATTACCTTGCCTTCCGATCCGCCCGTATTTTACCATTACGGGTTGCGTGCACGGCGGGTGCTTTGGGGGGCCTCAAAGGCCCCGGGAGATGATTAGGCACACTGGTTGCTACGGTTCGAATGTTCTCACAGAAGGGCAATCGTTTGTTGGTATCCCATGAACGATCAGCGGACACGCTTGATGGTCCAGAGAGTGGAGTATCACCGAGCCAATGGGTTCCGATCGCCTGAAGAGCTGCTTAGATTCTGTGAGGTCTTTTGGGGTATCAAGATCCCGCGGCAGCGGGTCTGCCCGGATCACTCCTGCCTGGCGGAATACATTACCGCGGCCTGGTTCGAAGACTCCTTGAATTGCGTCTGCTGGGCCAACCGGGGCGGCGGTAAGACCATGGCTGGGGCTTTGGTGACCTGGTTAGAGTCAGTCTTCAAGGCCGGCTGTGAAACCAAGGTTCTGGGCGGCTCCGGGGAACAGAGTCTCCGGATGTATAACCACATCAAGAAATTTAATTCGGAACCCTTTCGGCATCTGGCCAGGGGGGAGGCCTTGAAAACGTATACCGAGCTTTTGAACGGGTCCAGTATCCAGATTCTCACGGCCTCCACCAAGAGCGTCCGGGGCCCCCACCCCCAGAAGCTGCGCCTTGATGAGATTGATGAGTTTGATGAGAAAATCTACGAGGCTGCCCTGCTGATCCCGTTATCCTCCGGCGGCATCGAGGCCAGCACCCACATTTACTCGACCATGCACAAAAGTTACGGCCTGATGAACCAGGTCATCGAAGGGGCGGCGGAGAGCGGTTATCGTATTTTTAAGTGGTGCGTTCTGGACGTGCTGGAACCCTGCGTAGACCGGGATTGCGCCACCTGCGGCCTGTGGGAAGACTGCGGCGGGAAAGCCAAACAGGCTTCCGGGTTTTATCGGATAGACAACGCCATTGATCATAAACGCCAGGTCTCCCGGGAAACCTGGCTCTGCGAGATGTTGTGTTTCCAGCCGAGCCATGAGGGTTTGATTTATAAGGAATTTGACATGGCGCTGCACGTTATTTAGAGCTTAGCGCAGCGTTACTGATTCCCCACAAGTAATATCATTATATATCCCAATAACGTTGGGATGGCGGTGTAGTTTGGCCTTTTATATAAGTAACACTAAGGGATTGTGCGACTGTTACTTAGTTCAATTAATTGTACTTAAACAGTTTATGCGACAAGTAAATTGTACCGTGTAACTTTAACTACGCATTACACAATAAGTTGCGAAAGATGGTAACGTTGTTAGGTGAGTTAGGTGGGTATAATTAACTGTACTATGGAATGGTTGCTTAATAGGCAACAAAACAAAATAATAACGATGTGCGTAACTTATCAATATCACTACGCTATCGTTGTCGAAAAAATAGTCAATAGCGAGTTATATTGAGCACTTAGGCACACTGAGTGCATCTACTATTATCAACAATCAAACCATCCCACAAAAAGGGGGCCAACCTATAGCATAAAAAATCGGCTCAACAGCCAAACCAAAACCGGGCAAGGTGGCCAGGCAACGGAGGCCAGGAAAAAAAGCCAAAAACCGGACCTAAAGCCCAATCAGAGAGGCGACAGCAAGCCTGGCAATCCCACGGGAGAAGCGAAATTGCAAATGAGCGCAACCAGCCCCAGCGGCGGCGAGGCTCCCCCGGCTCCCAGGTCAAACTGGCAAAGGCGGGTAGGCGACGGCACCGAAACCGTCAGGAAGTCAGCACCTCTGAATCAAACAGGAAAGCTGAAGGTTTTTTGAGTTTACCTTGAAGAACTCTTGAGGGTCGGACCTCATTAAAAACTGAGCGCATGGATGACCGGGAGGAGCGGCGAAACCGATAGTTAGCCGAAACCAAGCTGAGGCGAAAGCCGGCCAGGTAGTGGTGGTGGATGGGAGCCTGGAAGGAAGGCGGGGCAAGGCGAGCAAGCGAAAGCGCACGGAATTAGCGGGCCGGTAGGAAGGCGTGAAACCGATAACCTAGATGGTTTTTGGGTGGACCGATAACGAACCCTGGGCAGGGCGCCCTGAATGCCCAAGAGGAAGGCTCTGATCGGGGGCGCAAGCAACGCGGTTTGTGCCCCTCATTGAGCGCCTTTGCTCAAAACCAAATCTTTGGAGGGCGGGACGGTGACGGAAGCAGAAAATAAAAAGGAAAATCGGGAGCACCTGGAAATGATCCGGAAGGCCATGGACCTGATCGACGACCGGGTCTTTTTAATCCTGAATAGCGTTGAAATTGAGTCTGCCCGCGGATGGGTTGCCCAATTCAGACGAGCCCATAACGAGCTGGGCGAAATGATAACCCACCTGGCGGATCTGGCCGGGATACAGGAGGACGAGGAATGAGAGCGGACACCACGCTATTTCAGGCCAGCCACGGTAATCAGCCCAGAGGTTGGGGGCGTTGGGGTTTTCAAGTAGGCGGCGAAACGTACTTCTTCACCGCCCATTACCGCGAAGCCAAGCGACAGGCTTTCGAGGTTGCCCGGACCCGCGGGGTCCGGGTGGTAGAGGTGCTCCCTTGACGTTAAGCAAAGAATACTACCAAGAGGTTCAAGAGGCCGTCCGGGAATCGGGCGACGCCTTCATGGTTCACAATCCCCGGCTGGCCCTCAGGAAAGCCCTTCAAGCGGCCATCGAGCTTAACCAACTGATCGAGGAATTGAACGACCTGAAGGCCAACTACCCGCCCGAAGTCTGGGCGCAAATGTAAACCCCACAGGGGCTTGGGAAACCGAGCCCCTGCCCCTTTTTTGCCGTGCTTTCTCCCCAAGGTTAAAAACCTTTTTTTGGGAGGCGCGGCGATGAAAAAACTGGTTGGAGCATACGGAAACAAGGGTGAGGGCAGGGAGCGAGAGATTATTCCGATTCCCGAGGGCATGGATGTCAAGGCAATCATGGCCCGGTTCGATTGCAGTTACTTGACCGCCAGGGCGTCGCTGAAGCGGGGCTATTACATTGTGGATTACTTGAAGCGGTCCATTTGCCCCGGCCCCC
>JAHIKF010000442.1 GCA_018897875.1 Pseudomonadota bacterium
ATAATATGGGGGCCGGCCTGGGACCGGCTTCGGCGTTTCTTTACAGCGGTCCGGGCATCAACATCCTGGCCATCTTTCTCACCGCTCGGGTTTTGGGTCTGGAACTGGGCATTGGCCGGACCGTGGGCGCGGTGGGCTTCGCCTTCATCGTGGGATTGCTCATGGCCTTCTTTTTCCGCAAGGAAGAGAAGGCCAAGGTGGCCGCGGCTATGCACCTGCCGCCGGTCGAGGCGCCCCGGCGGCCCCTGTGGCAAACCACGATCTATTTCGTCGCCCTGGTGAGCTTCCTTATCTTCGCCGCCTGGGTCACCCCCCGGGACGTCACCATCCACCTGCAAGACGGGCAACAGGTCCAGGCGGTGGTCCTGGAGGAGCGGGCCCACGACATGATCTTCCAGCTCTCCCAGGATTGGGAAGGCAAACAGAAAGAGGACCAGGTGGTCATTCCCAAGGAGCGCCTCTCCCGCCTGGAGCGGGAGCAGACCTGGGTGTTGGCGGTATCTCAAATCAAGTTTCATATCGCCGGCCTCATCCTGGTCTCGATCCTGTTGATGCTCTGGCGCTGGTTCACTCGGGAGGAGATCGGCGAGTGGCTGCATAATACCTGGGGTTTCACCAAGCTCCTGGCGCCTCTGCTCTACGGCGGGGTCCTGGCGGTGGGCTTTATCAGCGCCCTTATCCCGGCCCAATATGTGGCCTCTATGGTGGGGAATAATAGTTTGGGCGCGAACCTGACTGCGTCCGTGATCGGCGCCTTCTGGTACTTCGCCACTCTGACGGAAGTTCCCATTGTTCAGGCCCTCACGAGAATGGGTATGGACCAGGGCCCGGCGTTGGCCTTGCTTTTGGCGGGACCGGCCCTGTCGCTTCCCAACATGATCGTTATCGGCCGGGTCATGGGCTGGAAAAAGACCGCGGTCTTCGTTACCATTATTGTCGTTATTTCCACCTTTGTCGGCATGGGGTTCGGCTGGCTGGTGGGCTAAGAAAATTCCGGGGGCAGGGTTTCGGCCCCTCCCCTGGCATAAAACCAAAGGAGGATTCCCATGAAAAAATTGCAGGTACTGGGGCCGGGCTGCCCCAAATGCATCGAGTTGGCCAAGCGCACGGACGAGGCCGCCAAAGCCGTGGGCGGAGAGTATGAAGTGGAAAAAGTCACCGAACTCAACAAGATCATGTCCTTCGGGGTGTTCATGACCCCGGCCCTGGTGGTGGACGGGGAAGTCAAGATGGTGGGCCAGGTGCCCAGCGTGGACGAGATCAAAAAACTTATCGGCTAACGGAGATATAACGAATGCCAAAAGTTTTTTCCGTTATTGCACATGC
Source organism: Pseudomonadota bacterium (assembly GCA_018897875.1). GTDB lineage: Bacteria > Desulfobacterota > Desulfobaccia > Desulfobaccales > 0-14-0-80-60-11 > 0-14-0-80-60-11. The sequence goes on from JAHIKF010000442.1 coordinate 1,327, forward strand.
CGCAAGAACCTAAATCCCCCCTACCCCCCCTTTTCCAAAGGGGGGAACTTAGCGGAATTCCATTGAAAGTCCCCCTTTGAAAAAGGGGGATTTAGGGGGATTTAAGAACCAGCAAACGGAAAGAATTTATGGCAAATGCTACAAGGGTCGCACCTCATGCTGAAAGTCTTGTTTCTCTGCACCGAAAACGCCTGCCGCAGCCAGATGGCCGAAGGTCTGGTGAACCACGATCTGGCCGGGGAGGTTAAGGCTTGGTCCGCCGGGGTGCGGCCCAGTCGGGTCAACCCCCGGGCGGTTCAGGTCATGGGGGAGTTGGGGATTGATATCCGCCAGCATCGATCCAAATCGGTGGACGACCTGGCCGGTGAAGCCTTCGACCTGGTGATCACGGTCTGCGACCAGGCCCAGCAACAATGTCCCATCTTTCCCGGGGAAACCGAAGTCATGCACGTGGGCTTTCCGGACCCGGCCAAGGCCACCGGCACGGAAGAGAAAGTCATAGCCGTCTTCCGGCAGGTGCGGGACGCCATGCGGGCTAAAATGATCCCGCTGCTCCGAGAGAAAGCTGGAGCCCGGTAATCGGTGGCTGAGGACGATATTTTCCTGGGGAGGAACTTATATCAAGTTCTCATTCAAATGCAGCAAACTCGCTCGCTAAGCTATTGATATTAACAATCTTTTTAACAGAAAACCGAAAACTGAAAACAGAAAACGGTATTATTGGGCGTCTCGGCCGAAGGAGTGATCGCCATGTTATTGGATCGGATTGACAACTTCGACATCTTTCGCCCTAAAATGGACGCCAGCAAGGAAGTTCTGCACGGCATCGCCACGTTCACGGCCGATATCTCGCCGGTCTTTCCCTATGTGAATGCCGAGTTAGGCGGCTGGGACTATGATCAAACCAATCAGGTGCTCCTGCTCAAAATGTCGGACGGCAAATGGATCACCCTGCACCCCCAAAAAATCGCCATTCGGGGAGCCCGGGACATGGCAGAGGCCAAGGCGCTGCTCGCCTGGATTCAGGGCCAGATCAACGACATCTATGTGCGCCGGGAAGCCATCACCCCTCGCCACATGAGCCAGGCCGGCCTCAAGGTCATGGAGATTTTGAAGCTGCTGCCCATGACCAACTGCAAGGCCTGCGGCTACGCCGCGTGCATGGCCTACGCCGCGGCCCTCAGGGAAGGGGAGATTCGCCTGGAGGATTGCCCGCCATTATGGGAAGAGAAGTTCCGGGAAAAGCGGGAAAAGCTCCAGGCCTACCTGGAAAGCTTCGGCTGGCGGGCCCTGGACGCGGATTAGGGGCAGAGAGGTTTGTGGTCGTCACTCAAGTGGTCAACGGCGCCTTCCCAGGGATATTGC
>JAHIKF010000443.1 GCA_018897875.1 Pseudomonadota bacterium
GAATTTCCCCTGAGCATCTCCTTTTCCGTGGCCGAGATTCAGGGCAACCTGTATTTTACCGCGATCATGCGGGACATTACCGAATATAAAGCCATGGAAGACCGGGTGCTCAACTCCGAACGCCTGGCCGCAGTGGGCAGTACCGTGGCCCATATCGCCCACGAAATCAAAAACCCCCTCCTCATCATCGGGGGGTTTGCCCGGCAGCTTCTCAAGGCCCCGGGATTTGACGACCAGGCCCGCCGGAAATTGTCCATCATGGCCGAAGAAGTGAGTCACCTGGAGGAAATGGTGGCCGAGATGCGGGATTTCGTGCGCCATCCGCCGACCCAGAAGCGCCCGGGGCAGATTACTGCGGTGGTTGACGAGGCCCTGGAACTGTTCCAGGATACCTTTAAGGAGCATAATATCCAGGTGCGCCGGGTGGAAGAAACGCCGCTGCCGCCCGTGGCCTTCGACCCCAAGCAGGTGCACCAGGTGCTGATCAATTTATTGAAGAATGCCGTGGAGGCCATGCCCACAGGCGGAGAGATCTCCATCACCAGCCGGGTTAAGGGAACCAACGCCGAAATCAGCGTCAGCGACACCGGCGTCGGGCTAGCTCCGGAGGTGGCGGGCAATATTTTTCAGCCCTATTTCACCACCAAGGAAAAGGGTACCGGACTGGGGCTGGCCATCTGCCAAAATATCATGGCCGAGCACGGCGGCTGTCTCTTTGCCGACAGCACCCCGGGCCGGGGAGCTACCTTCACCATCCAACTGCCCCTGGAGGAGACCTCTCCGGCTGCTGAGGGCGCCCGGCCCTCAGAGGAAAACCGCGGATAGGGTGGCGTTTCGTGGCCGCTAACCATGGCCTGGATATCAGCGAATATATTGATGGCGGGCAATGCCCGCCCTACAGTAAAATCAAATGCGGCGCGCCTAACTGCTCACGGCTCACTGCTCACGGCTCACTAAAAAAATGACCAGCGCCCCTAAACCCATCCGCATCGCCATCGTCTTAAACGGGCAGGAATTCATCTGCCACGCGGTGACGCTGCCCTTCTCCCTGGAAGGTTACCCGCGGGTGGACCTGGTTTTGTACGGCACCAAACCCGAGGTAGCGGCCGGCTGCCAGGTGAACCTCTTACCCGAGTTAGATCCTAACGCCTTTGACCTTATCCTGGACGGCCAGTTCATGACTGCCGGGCGCCCGGCGTTTTCGCCGGAACCGGTGGACAATCTCATCACCGGTCCCGCCGCCCGTTTCCTCAACGGGCTGGTGTGCCAGCTCCAGGAGTTGCGCCAGAAGCAGGAAATCAACTCCGGCATCATCAACAGCGCCACCGACGCCATTATCACCATCAACGAGGACCACGTCATTGTGGGTTACAACCGCGGCGCCGAGCAGATGTTCGGCTACACCCGGGGCGAAGCCCTGGGCCAGGACTTGTCCATCATCATTCCGCCGCCTTATAAGGCCGAACACCGGGATTACGTGCGCCGTTATATGGCCACCCGGGAGGCCCGGCTGATCGGCAAGCACGCCCGCCTCAGCGCCCAGCGCCGGGACGGCCGCGAATTCCCCATCAGCATCTCCTTTTCCGTGGCCGAGATTCGGGACAACTTTTATTTCACCGGCATCATCCGCGACATCACCGAATATAAGGAGCTGGAAGACCGGGTGCTCCATACCGAACGCCTGGCCGCGGTGGGCAATACCATGACCCATATCGCCCATGAAATCAAAAATCCCCTGCTCATCATCGGGGGGTTCGCCCGGCAGCTGATCAAGGTCCCGGGCCTGGACGACAAGTCCCGCCGCAAGCTGTCCATGATGGCCGAAGAGGTGAGCCAGCTGGAAGAGATGGTGGCCGAAATGCGGGAATTTGTCCGCCGCCCGCCGGCCCAAAAGCGCCCGGGGCAGATTGGCGCCGCCCTTACCGCCGCCCTGGAACTGTTCCAGGATACTTTTGCGGACCACCGGATCACAGTGCGCCGGGTGGAAGAAACGCCGCTGCCGGCCGTGAATTTCGACCCCAAGCAGGTGCACCAGGTGCTGGTCAATCTCTTGAAAAACGCCCTGGAGGCCATGGACCAAGGCGGTGAGATCACCATTACCAGCCGGGTTAAGGGGGCCAACGCCGAAATCAGCCTCGCCGATACCGGCCAGGGGCTGGCTCCGGAGGTGGCGGGCAATATTTTTCAGCCCTATTTCACCACCAAGGATAAGGGGACCGGCCTGGGACTGGCCATCAGCCAGGGCATAATCCAGGAGCACGGCGGCGTCATCCTGGTGGACAGCACCCCGGGCCAAGGAACCACCTTTACCATCCGGCTCCCCCTAAACGAAGCGCCAGTGGTGGAGGGGTAATCAAGGGGGACGCCTTGCGCCCATTGCCCCGGGGGGCTCCGGGCCCGGTCCTATGGATAATTGCTTCTTGGGTTATATTAGACCCAAGCAGATTTAGCACTTGGACATGAGCCTTCGGCTCACCCGTGAATCGTGAAAAGCTTGGTGGCACAGGCTTCCAGCCTGTGCACCGCACCGGCAAGATGCCGGTGCCACCAAAAACTTTTGTTTCTGGTTCCCAAGCTCCCGCTTGGGAACCCCATTGCAGGCAAAGCTCTTGCTTTGCGAGAGAATCATCTATGTATTGCACCAGGTGGCCCAAGCAGGAGCTTGGGAACGAGGGAAAGGCGGGATGCGCTGCGCTTTCCCGCCCTACGGGCTACGGGCCTTAACTGGGTTGATGGTGCGTAAGACGCACCCTACGAATGACTTTTCAGGACAGTCCTTCATGGGCCTGTGGCCCACCCATAAATTGTGAAAAGTTCATGCCTGCCCTTGCTCTTGACTTTGAACCTTGAACTTTGAACTTTTCGAAGCAGGAGAACTCTCTGAGTTATAGGGCCAATAATTTGGCGATCAAGCCGGACGCCGCCCCGTTGCTTTCGGTGCGGGACCTGACGGTCCATTTCGACGCGGCCCGGGGC
>JAHIKF010000444.1 GCA_018897875.1 Pseudomonadota bacterium
CGATATTGGGTACGGGTGCATTTGTCATGCACCCAGCATACGCATAGTTTGATAGTTTTTGCAACTATTTTATGACACAGTAGTACTAACTACATGCAGAGAAACAGAAAAAATCGGTTATGGCCCGTGATTCTTATAGTGATGATTTCCTGGTTGGCCTTTGTCTCCCCCAAACCGGCGGCGGCGATGTCCTCCGGGGATACCCTGGTCGTCACCGCCGTGCCCATAGGTTCCGTGCTGGTCGTGGGAGCGGCCAGCTATCTGCTTTATAAAAATCGCTTCACTCAACCCGCTGATGCCAAAGGCAGCTTGGGGTATAAGGGCCCCGGGGAATTTTTCGTTGGCGGTTTTTTCGGCGGCTCCTTTGTGCCTGGCACCGATTGGACTTATCAGATAGCCGGCCAGAATATAACCGCCAGGAATATGGCCATCGACCCCGGGATCACGGGTGGCATCAAATTGGGCTACTTCCTGGATAGCTGTCCCTATTTGGGAGTGGAAGCTGAAGGCAGCATCGGTAACCAGTCCCAGCCCTCTCAGGCCGTGTCCTTGAATCCGCCAGTGGCCGGGAGGGTCGCAACTGGCCGGTGGACTGGCCAAAGCCTCCTAGTCTGGACCATGGCTTTGCACCTGGTGGGCCGTTATGGCTTCCTGCCGGACCAGGAAGTGCCTTTCGGTCGACTGCAACCGTATGTGGGGATAGGACCGGGTCTGGTGATGCTTTACGCCGAAGCTGATTCCGCCAAGAACTTTGGCTTGGAGGTGGAGGCCGGCCTGCGGTACATGTTCACCAAACATCTGGGCGGTTTTGTGGAATATAAATTCAGCAAGCAATGGGAGGTCGAATTAGAATCCCAGCAGCTATCCAACATGCCCGCCAGCACAGCCACATTTGACTTCGCCCGCCATCAGGTGGTTGCCGGCCTGGCATATCATTTTTAACCGCTGAAACCCGCGCAATAAGGGGGAGCATCCGTAAGGTGTGTTGGTATACGCAGGCCCTCTATGCTGCTGGTGCCTGTCAGTCGCTTGCGGCGTCCCGCCTGTAAAACTCCCCGTAGCCTCGGCTCTTCACCGCCGACCCTGCTGGCTCATAGCCGGCGCCGGCGTTTAACGTAACCCTGCAGCCCGTTATAGGCCACGCAAGGCTGAAACTTCTCTTCAGGAAACCGGGGATGACCGCCAAATTCCAGATTAAAGAACCATGATCGATGTCCACTCCCATATCCTGCCGGGCATAGATGATGGCGCCCGGGACCTGGAGGAGGCCCTGGAGATGGCTCGTCTGGCCGTGGCAGACGGCATCCGGGTAATGGTGGCCACCCCTCACCTTTTCAAGCACAAGTCCGTCGACCTGGACGCAATCAATGAGAAACGGGTCATCCTGGAGCACATAGATATTTTCAGGGATAGGTTGGCGGCCGAGGGGATTGCCCTGGAAATCCTTCCTGGCTGCGACGTCCCCTTGAGCGTAGACGCCTTGAGCCTGTTGGCAGAGGACCGGGTGCTGACCGTCAATGACGGGAAACGCTATCTCTTGCTGGAGCTGCCCCATTTTTCCATTCCGCCCTCCTTGGAGGATATCTGTTTCCGCTTGCAATCCCGGGGGCTCACCCCCATCATCACCCACCCCGAGAGGCAGCCGCTCATTAAAGAGAGGCCCGATAGACTGGGGCGGCTGATAGACCTGGGGTGCCTGGCCCAACTGACCGCCGGCAGCCTGACGGGCGGCTTCGGGCGCCGGGTTGCCAAGGTTAGCCGGCAATTGGTGAAGAAAGGATACATCCACCTATTGGCCTCCGATACCCATAACACCCGGGGCCGACCGCCGATGCTTAGCAAAGCGGTGAGCGAACTTTCCAAGCTGGTTGGCCCCGAGCAGGCTCGGGCCATGGTCACCCTGATCCCCGAAAAGATCATCCGGGGGGAGCCGGCCCCTTAACCGGAGAGACTCCGTTTGAACGAGGGCGACACCCGAAGCTAAATTCCAGTGGCCCAGTTTTACCAAAGGCCAACAGAACCATTAAAAATACCAATGAATCACACATGTTAACCAAGACTCCCTAAAGGGTTCCTGGGGTAGGTGCGGGCGCCGCGGCAAGGGTTCCTTTCAGGCCGCTACCCGCTGCGGGGGTGCTGGGTGCAGTATCCCAATATCAGGAGAGTCATCCGGCGGCTTGGTCGTGGGCTGCATCATCCGTCTCCACCGGCCTGATCCGGCCTGACTCCATCCACCAGATTTGAATCTCGGGGATGGGTGAAGGCTTCGCTTCTTGCGAGGTAGCGAAAATTATGATCGTGTCAAAGTCCG
>JAHIKF010000445.1 GCA_018897875.1 Pseudomonadota bacterium
CATTGCAGGCGTTGGTGACGGCAATCTGGCAAAACCCCGGCCCCCCCTGAAGCATCAGGCCCAGGATTTCCTTGGCGGTCATGGACAGCGTTTGGCCCCGGCCATCGGGGTTTGTTGACCTTGACGCCGCTTGAACATGAAGCTCAGAAACTGGCGGCCTTCCTTGAGCAGGCGGCGGCGCTCCACCGGGTCGCGCATCATCACCAGGGCCGCCCGGGCCATGTAACGCGGCCGGAAGTAAAACCGGCGGTAGAATTGGGGCACTGCCTGGAAGATGTCGGCCGCGGCCAGACCGGGGTAATCCACCACGCACTGCTGGTATCCGGTGGCGCCGTTGACCAGGGCGTCATCCTGCAGAAAGCCCTGGTCCCGGCAGAAATCATAGAATTCCGTGCCCGGATACGGGGTGGCCAGAGAGACCTGAATGGTGTCCGGGTCCAATTCGCAGGCAAAGCGGATGGAGGCCTCGATGGACTCTTTGGTCTCTCCCGGCAGCCCCACCATGAACGTCCCGTGAATCTGGATGCCCAGTTCCCGGCACCACTTGGCCAGGCGGCGCCCCAGGTCCAGGGTGACGCCTTTGCGGATATTTTTCAAAACCTGGGGGTCGCCGGTCTCGAAACCCACCACCAGGAGGCGCAGCCCGCCTTCCTTCATGGCCTTGAGGGTCTCGTAGGAGGTGTTGGCCCGGGCGGTGGCGGACCAGACGAACTTGAGGGGGCGGAATTCGCGGCTGAGCTGCCGGGCGCGCTCGCCGTCGGCGGTGAAGGTGTCGTCGTCAAAAAAGATCTCCGCCGCCTGGGGAAAGAGTTCCAGGGAACGGCGGACCTCGGCCACCACGTTGGGAACGCTCCGCACCCGGAAACGCCGCCCGGTGAAGGTCTGGGGCCAGAGGCAGTAAACGCAATGCCCGGGGCAGCCCCGGCCGGTATAGAAAGACACGTACGGGTAGCGCAGGTAGGGGATCTCGTAGTGCTCCATGGTCAGGTCCCGGTGGTAAATCTCCGTGACCATGGGCAGTCCATCCAGGTCCTCGATCAAGGGCCGGTCCGGGTTGTGATGAATGCGGCCATTGGCGCGGTAGCTGAGTCCCTGGATCTCGCCCCATGGCCGCCCCTGGGCCACCTCGGTGACGGTATAGTCGAACTCCCGGCGGGCGACAAAATCCAGCTGGGGACCGGCCATGAGCGATTCCTGGGCCAGAATGCTCACCTGGGGCCCCACCATCCCCACCTGGAGGTTGGGGTTTTTGGCTTTGAGCTCACTAACGGTGGCCAGATCATGGGCAAACGACGGCTGGCTGGTGAAGAGCACGGCCAGTTCGAAATCCGGGGCCAGGTCGGCCACCTGGGAGACGGTCATATTCTCCGGCGGGGCGTCCACCACCCGGGACTCCGGGATGAGACCGGCGGAGTAGCACAGCCAGGTGGGATACCAGAAAGAGGTGACTTCACGGGTGGCCTGATAGCGCGAGCCGGCGCCGCCATCAAAGTCCTGAAAAGATGGCGGGTTGAGCAACAGGGTGCGTTTCATCGTTTGACTTAACCTCGAAGGAGCGGTTCTCTTCGGCCGGAGCGGCGCCGGAGACGGGGGCCGCATGGCCCCGGCCCGGCCGGCCGGCCCGAGGAAAACCCACGTTATAATAGAGGGATTCTATCCGAGGTTGGCGCCTTTGTCCAGGGAATAGCCGGGGTTGGGGAACCCCAAGGTTCCCCCCCAGTTATCCAGGAAAATCTGGTTAGAGACCCTTCCGGATCACTCCATTACGCCGGTCTCCCCCCACCAGCCCGGACCCCAGGTACCCCAGTCCCAAGCTTCCATCTGGGCGGCCTGGTAGCGCTCGGCGGCGAACTGCGCCTGGGTCGCCAGGTTCATGAAGTTCTGGTATTTCTGCTGGTTCCCGGCATACAGGCAACCGCAACCGCTGGCGTCGGCATAGACGTAGTAAACCTTAGGGCCCTTGCTGATTAAGAAGATTTGCTTCTGGGGCATGTTGCTCAGCTTCGCCTTTTGAGCCGGGGTGCTAGGGTAGATTTGCTTGAAACCTGCGGCGGACAGCAACTGCTCGGTGGTTTGCGGCCCCTGCACCTGCGGAGTCAGTGAGGTGCTGCTGCTGGCGCAGCCCAGCAAGACCAAGCCCAGAACGACCAGCAGGATTCCCATGAGCCAATACCTCGTGTTACGCATAGCTTCCTCCATTCTTGGTGGTGTTTTCAGGCGGCTTGGCCTCCGGGCCTTCGCCAGGCGAACGAAGCCGATAAACCGGGTGAGAAAGAGGGAAGCAGCCAGGGGCTTGTTGATGATGATTATTGCCAACAGATGCAAGACGGCAACCCTCAATTTGGATAATCATTTTTGGATTAAATTCAAGGCTCAGCTCACCACTTCACGACTAACTCAGGTTTTGCAGGGGACTAGTCTCGTCGGTACCTTCTTGACATCGGCTCAATGGGGACTTTTCTTTAGCTCATTATTATGGTTCCAAGTTTTCTCACCCTTGAGGGCCTTCTGCATGACTAATAAAAACCTCCCCCCTGGAATCCACGGTCTGGCCAAGCCCGCCGGGGCCTCCGGCTGTTGCCGCAGCATGGGGTGGAATACACTGCGGTAATACCGTTTTCTGTTTTCCGTTTTCGGTTTTCTGTTAATAAGATTTTTAATATCAATAAGTTGGCTGGCGAGTTTGTTGCATTTGAATGAGAACTTAGTATAAGGCCTCAAAGTGCATCGGGTTATATACCGTCCGCACCCGAGGCATACAGGTGAGGCCCAGAAATCCTGGATAGGCTAAACCCCGCCAGGATCTCTGGCTTGACTTAACCCCCATCCTCACTTAAAACTTGTTACAATTACTGGGGGGCAGTTCCTCTTGGGCCTGCGGCCCACCCGTAAATTATGAAAAGATTGCGCAGATCCTCGGGGCCATGGGTTTAACCTTGAACTTTGAACCTTGAACCTTGAACTTTTCAGGTCAGTCATTATGGCGGGCAGTGCCCGCCCTACAGGTAACTTTTCGGAGTAGAACCACCGGGGCGGCTGTTCCACAGAAAACGGAAAACGGAAAACAGAAAACTTTTCGGAACAGGCAAAGGGAAATGGACAGGCTCTTCGAGAGACCGTGGCGGCCATCCCGGCCAGGCCTGACGTGGAGAGCCCCTAATACCGTTTTCTGTTTTCCGTTTTCAGTTTTCTGTTAATAAGATTTTTAATATCAATAGGTTAGCGAGCGAGTTTGTTGCATTTGAATGAGAACTTAGTATAACCCTATGATGTGCAGGCACAGAAGCATGCCCGGCGCCATTGACCCGGCGTAGCTTCGGCGCCTTGCCGCAGGCGGAGCCCGGCTTGGAAGAACTGCAACTATCAGGGTGGTTTTACCGGTTGTCTCCCCATGTGGTGCTCTGCACCCGGAGGCAGCCGGCTGGGACTGAGGCCTTGGCGCAGATTATTCACGTCAGGCGAGGCGAGGCCTTTCCGCCTGGCCATCCCACCACGCGCCTGTGTCTTGACCTGCTCCGGGAGGCTCTGGCCGCGGCATCGGTTCATAGCCTGTTGGACGTGGGCTGCGGCGCCGGCCTGCTGAGTCTGGCGGCCGCGGCCCTGGGGGTCCCGCGGGTGGTGGGGGTGGATATTTCCCAGGCGGCGGTGCAAATTACCCGGGAGAACGCCCGGGACAATGGTCTGGCCGGTTCGCTCCAGGTAGTGCGGGGCTCCACCGAATGCGTTAAAAGCCCCTTTGAACTGGTGATGGGCAACCTCCCCTGGGAAGTACAGATGGACAAGGTATCGGAGCTTAACCGCCTGGCTGCTTCCGGGGGCCGCCTTATCCTCTCCGGGTTCCGTGATAATCAGGAAAATCTTTTGATCCAGAGCTACCAGAGGCTGGGATGGTGTCTCAGGCGGCGATTAATCAAGGAATTCTGGCACCCCGAGTTGCCTGCGGATATAAGCTTCACCTGGGTCGCCTGGTGGCTGGAACATAAAACTTTTTGAAATGACGCCGCAAAACTCCTGGTTCGAAAAATTCTTTAGATCGGTGGCACAGGCTTTCCAGCCTGTGCCAAGGTAGCAGGTTAATGCTGCACAGCCTGGAAAGACTGTGCCACCAGCTAATACCACCTCTTCATGCTTTAAAGGTGGGCCAATGGCCCATAAGATAGCCGCCCGCTAGCCCGGAAAAATTGTTAACCTTTGTTAAATTTAACGCAACATTTCTTAACCTATGTTAAATATGAAAGATTAACATTTGGGAGCCAATCGCTTAACTTATGGGAATTAATAGGTTAAAATTATAAAAAACTGTTTTTCACTCTTGGCATTGATATTGCTCTTCACTCTGAAGGAAACGATTCTTCAGCTATAAAGCTGGCACCAGGAGCTAAAAGGAGATACACAATGGCAACTGCAGATCTGGCGACGCTTAAGGCCGCCGCCGTGGTGGATGCCCGGGGCAGCGCCTGCCCGGGACCGCTGATGGAAGCCAAGAAGGCCATTGGCCGGGTGAAGGTGGGGGAGGTTCTGGAAGTGCTCTCCAATGATGCGGGCACCAAAGACGATATGCCCCTCTGGGCCAAGAAGGTCGGCCACGAATTTCTCGGCACTTTGGCCGCAGACGGTTACGACCGCATTTTTATCGTCCGGAAAAAGTAAGCGGGGGGCCTCATGGCGGCCGAGAAGTATGCCGGGAAAATCCTGATTCTGGCCACGGAGAGTTGCGCCTACCCCGGGGCCGACGCCGTGGGGCAGGGGCACCAGAGCTATCCTGCCAATACCTATATCTTGCGGGTCAGGGCGCCGGTGCTGTTCCCCGAGAAATTTTACCTGGACTGCTTCCACAAGGGCGTCGCCGGCATCATCATCATGTCATGCGGGGTGGAGTGCCCTTACGAGGGGGCGTATGAGGCCCTGGCCCAGCGCATTGACCGGGTTTATCCGCTGATGAAGGAGCGCGGCCTGGACATTCGCCGGCTGCGCCTGACGGCCATCTGTACGGTCTGCACCCGGGCCTTTATCAAAGAAGTTACGCAGATGAATGATCTGATCGCGGAGTTGGGCCCGCCTGGCCGCGAGCAATCTGAGGCGACCAGCGCCGCTTAGTGCCTTTTTTCATCAACACGGTATCGCCCCCTCACCCCAACCCTCTCCCCCCGAAGCGGGGGGAGAGGGAGTAGGTCAGGTCGCCGGGTTTTTTATGATGACAGAGCATCAAATCGGTCCCATCTTTTCCCCTCTCCCCCAATGGGGGAGAGGGTCAGGGTGAGGGGGAAGTGGTTTTCACGCAGTAAGAAATACGTTACCGTATTTATGAACCACTGTACTTAGGTGGCTCAATCACCGCGGATCGGCTCTCTGAGGAGCTACCGGCATGGTTTCGAAACCAGGTTTACGCTACGACGCCCTCGTCATGGGCGGGGGGATCGCCGGGCTGGAGGCGGCCCTCAATCTCGCCGACCAGGATTTCTCGGTGGCTATCGTTGAAAAAGACGCCTCCATCGGCGGCAAGATGATCCGGCTCTCCAAGGTCTTCCCGACCCTGGATTGCTCCAGTTGCATCACCACCCCCAAGATGGCGGCCGCGGCCCATCATCCCAACATCACCCTGTTTACCTACTGCGAGTTAGGCTCGCTTAAGCGCCGGGACGACGATTTGGTGGCCGCGATTCAGCAAAAACCCCGCTATGTGGACGCGGACCTTTGCATCGGCTGCCGCCAGTGCGAATATCAATGTCCCGTGCTGGCGCCCGACGCGGAGCAAGGCGGGTTTGCGGCCCGTAAAGCCATTTACATTCCCTTCTCCAACGCCATTCCCCCGAAGGCGCTGATCGATCCGAAAGATTGTATCCTGTGCGGCCGCTGCGCCAAGATCTGCCCCACCCAGGCCGTCAACTACTTTCAGGAGCCGGAGGATTTCATACTGACCGCGGCGACCGCCGTCATCGCCACCGGTTTTGAAGTAACGCCGCTTGCCGACAAG
>JAHIKF010000446.1 GCA_018897875.1 Pseudomonadota bacterium
AGGCCCATGCGCTGCTTCTTCTCCGCGGTGGTTTCCCCTTCTTTCTTCTTGGGGGGCGGCACCCGGCAGGGACCCTGAGAGCAAATCCGGCAGCAGGCGCCTTCGGCGCCGATGGGGCAGGGCTTCATAGCCGCGGCCCGATCCCAAATGGTCTCGACGCCGTCCGCCTTGGCCTTCTTCAGCATCTCCTGGGTCGCGGGGTCAACGGATAGTTTTTCAAAATCTAACTCAGCCATTAATTTCTCCTCCAGTTTCTTACTTTTAGGGATGACCTTCATGGCCCCCCTTTGGAAACAGAGCCCGATACCCGGAAGTTAAACATGTACTGCGATTGGCTTATAGGGCTGAGCTCTGAGAGAAAAAAAATGATCAGATCCAGGTACGGCGTCGCCTTAGCCGGCCAGCTCCTGGATGATGGTCTTGACCATTTTCACCGATTCCGGATGGCGCATGATGAGCAGATCGCCGCCGGCCAGGAGCAGGTCTACGGCGGTGATGGCTTCCATCAGGATGCCCCGTTTGGTCTGGTCGCCTAACTGCGGCGCCTCTTCGTTAGTCTGCTTGCACTCCTTCACTTTCCACACTTCTTGGCCGACATAGCAGAGGATGGGGGACTGCAGCTTGTCATCTTCCTGGGTGAGGGCGGCCATGCGGTCACGCTCGATGACGGAATAGGTATACTCCATACCGTAGCCCAGGCCGCCGGTGGTGGGATCAACCAGGATCTGGTTGTCTTTAACGCCCAACTGGCCCAGAAGGATGTTCAACTGCTTGGCCAGGTTGACGTCGATGGGGGAGTTAGCCGACACCGAGTGTTTGTAAGCCAGGGCCGCGGCGCCGATCTTCTTGTAGTTCTTGTCCTGCACCGGGCCGATGGTGATGCTCTTGTCGGCGCAGGCCTCGGCCACGGCGGGCAGCACTTCCGCGTCCTTTTCCACGTTGCTGGTGCCGTAAACAATCAACGGCACGTCAATGGCGGCCAACACCTTCTTGGCCGTGGCCGCGGCCGCTTCGGGGGTGGCGTTGTCCCCGTTGGGATCGGTGCTCACCAGGACCAGGCCGATGGCTTCGGCGCCAAATTCCTTGACGCACTTCTGGGCCCAAGCTACGGGGTCCTTGGCAACATCTTTGATGGCTGCATACGCCGGGCCGGCCCAGTCCTCGCCCGGATCCTTGTCCCATACTTCCATGGCAATCCGGGGTTTGTGGGGCATTGCCCCTTCAAACACATAGAAGGGGTAGGAGGTCTCTCCTCCCAGGGTGATGGCTTTATCGCCTTTGCCGATGGTTACTGTTTTGATCGCGCCAGAATACTTCTGTTTGGGAATTTCAAACGCCAAGGTAGTTCCCTCCTTAATTTTTCCGGAAATCGCCGGCATCTTAACTTTTGGTGAACTGCGGAGGTATAAACATTGTGAAAATAATAATTAACTAGGCAACCTGTCAAGCAAAAAATCACGCTTGGGAGGATCGCGGGTAATGAACTTAGGTAAATAACCGGTCAAAGATGGCGTAAGCCCCTTTTAATGCTAATGAATCGGCTGGCAGGGTAAAAGTGGGGCGCCCCTCGTTGTCGAACTCGGCCAACTGGGAATCCTCGGGGATCAAACCGGCCAATTCGAGGCCTTGGGTGGCAATTTCCTCCGTGGTTTTGGGGCTCAGCCCGTTCGTCACCCGGTTGACGATGAGAACGGCGCGCCCCACCACAACCTTCAGGGCCTGGGCCAGGTCCTTGAGACGTCGGGCCGCCTGGATCCCGCGCCAGGAAGGGTCGCTCACCAGCACCAGGAGATCCACCGTATTGGTGGTGAGACGGCTCATGTGCTCCATGCCCGCTTCGTTGTCCATCAGGACATAAGGATAATTCTTGCCCAGGACCTCCATGAAGCGGGCCACCAGGTGGTTGGCGGCGCAGTAACAACCGGGGCCTTCGGGCTGGCCCATGGCGATGAGGTCGAAGCCCTCGGCCTCCACCAGGCACTGGTTGATGCGCATCTCGATGAGCTGGTCTTTGGTCATGTCCACCATGCCGCCGCTTTTTTTCATCTCTTCCCGGGCCGCGCCCACGGAGTTATTCACCTCGAGCCCCAGAACTTCATTGAGATTGCTATTGGCGTCAGCGTCCACTGCCAGCACCGGTTTTTGGCCGTGTTCCAACAGATAGCGCAACAGCATACCGGCCACGGTGGTCTTGCCGGTGCCGCCTTTGCCGGCCATGGCGATGAGAAAACTCACGATTAGATCTCCCTCAGTGTGAAAGTATTCACATAAATTATAGAGAAAAATAGAGAAAACGTAAAGCTCTTTGTGCCATGATCCTTTTCTCCGGCGGGCGGCAATTCAGGCAGATTTCCGGGAAATAAGGCACAATCGATGGGCCTCATATCCAGTCGCCATCAAATAAGCGGCCCAGGCGTATGGCTTGCGCCGGCGCCTACAAAAACAGCTCCTTGATCGACACAGGTTGTCAAAAGACAAAATACTTGCGTGGTCGGGGGAATAACCATTATAATTTCTCAGGCTGGGATCGGAAAACGCGGACACTTAGCCGGCCTCATACTGGGGGATCGTCCAATGGCAGGACAGCGGCCTTTGGCGTCGCTGATCTAGGTTCGAATCCTAGTCCCCCAGCCAACCACCTTAAAGCTCACCCATGGACCCCGGAGAAAGCATACCCTCTCTAAAACTGGCGCCTTCGGGTGTTGAACAGGGCTATTTTTTTCCTTGACAGCCGGAATTAATTGCATATATATTGTGGCTAATAATATTCGGGTGCCCATATAGGGTATAATAGGGAAGCCGGTGGAAAACCGGCACGGTCCCGCCGCTGTAACCGGGGACGAAACCTGTATAAAGCCACTGTCTCACTGAAGTGAGATGGGAAGGCGCAGGGAGTAGGAAGATCCGGAAGTCAGAAGACCTGCCCGGATAAAGGCTTAAGCCCCTACGAGGCCTAGCGGGCGAAAAGCTCCATTAAGGATCAAGAAGCTGGGTGCAATCCTTAAGTCTCCGTGACTTAAGGATTTTTTTTGTGGCAATCAACCGCATAAAGGAGAGCGACATGGGAAAGCGGATCAGATTTGGTTGGTTATCTTTGGCACTTATCCTCTCCATGATCAGTGCCCCTTGGACCTTGAACGCCGCCGCAACGGCAAAACCCGCCATCGTTTTGGCGGCCTTTGGCACCACCACAGCAGCCTTTGACACTTACAGCCATTTTGAGAAAAAAGTCAAAGAGCGCTTTCCGGGGTATGAAATCCGCTGGGCCTTCACCTCCCATAAAGTCCGGCACAAGGTCGCCAAGGAAAAGGGCCAGAAGCTCAATGACCTGGCCACGACCTTGCGAGAATTAAAAGCGGCCGGATATACCCGTGTGGCCATCCAGTCCCTCCATATTGTGCCGGGGGAGGAGTGGGACAAGAAAATCGTCCAGGTAAGCCGGGAGATCCCCGGCCTAAAAGTCGCCTTGGGAAAACCGCTGCTGAGCAGCCCCAAGGATCAGGAGCGAGTCCTCCAGACCGTGGCCCAGACTTTTCCCAAGGATTTAAAGCATACCGCGGTGGTCCTGATGGCCCACGGCAGCCCGGTACCCGAGGGGGAAAAGGCCTATCTAACCTTTGACCGGCTGCTGCGTGCCCGCTACCAGAACGTCTTTTTAGGCGCTGTGGAGCACAAGCCCGCCAAGCAAGAGGCCTTTGAAGCCGTCAAGAAAGCCAATCCTGCCTCCGTGGTCCTGATGCCCTTCATGTTTGTGGCCGGTGAACATGTGGCCAAGGATATGTTGGGAGATGACCCGGAAAGCTGGAAATCCGAGCTTCTGAAGCAAAAAGCCTATCGCATCGAGGGGATTAAAAAGGGGCTGGGGTATCAGGACGGGATAATCGCGATCTATTTGGACCATCTGGCCCAGGCCTTGAAGAGCTTATAGGGAAAGTCGTTCCCATCTTCACCGGGCGAAAAAACTTAACCAAGATCGTCAAGGAGGATTTTATGAAGAGCGGGCTGATCGTGTATTTAACCGGCGGGGCGGAGTTGCCGGAAGGCTTCGACCTGTTAAGCCATTGCCGGGAAATGGGGTTTACTGCCGACCGGGCGGAACTGGTGGGCTCCAGGCAAGGATTTTTTGAAGTGAATGATGCCTGGCACTACCTGTTTACCAAGGGGTACGGGAATATCAAACTTCTGGTGGCCCAGGCGGAGCAAAACTGCTTGCAGCCGGTTCACCCCCCGGTCCGGTTGAGCGGTTAGAGAAACCTTGCCGGTAAAACCGGACCAACCGGTGAGGAAAATAGAGCTGGCGTGAGGTTTTGAAGCCGTCAGATAGATTTTTCCCCTGGTTATGGAACAATAGTTGACAAAACTATTTCCGTGTCATAGAGTCGGGGAAAATCTGGGGATGAACCCCGGATCGTCATACCCTCATAACCTTGAATTGAAAGCCACGAAGGCTGTCGCGCCGCAGGCGCTGAGTTTTCGTGGCTTTTTTTGTTTCCCGGCCCACGGCTTAAGCCCAGGCGAGGCATTCTTCTTCCCGGCATGACGCCGATTATGGCGGCCTGAAGGCCTCCTGGATGCCCCAATTATCTCATTTGGAGTATGGATAGGAGAAAACGACATGCGGTATGTGCGAATCTGGTTGTTCTGCTTATCGTTGTTTTGTTGTGGTTGGCTGGCCACCGGGTGGTTTAACCCGGTAATGGCGGCTGTGGATAAAGAAAAGGCCACGGCGAAACCCACCGCGGTGGAGGGAGAAATTCAATTTGAAGGACGCGGGGAAGGCTTTAAGCCCGAACCCGCCAAAGACGAATGTCCCTCAACCTTCGGTCCCATCATCACCGACACCGCCATTCCCATCGAGAAGGGCAAGTTCGCCCTGCAGCCCACCTTTGGGCTGAGTTTTACTACCCACAACTTCAGCCCCAGCTGGCGGCGGGTGTCGGCCGGGGGAAATTTCACGTCTTTCGGCATGGATTGGAAATTCACTTACGGCCTGTGTAACAACCTGGAGGTCTTCGTGGTCGTCCCCTTTGTCCATAACTGGGCCAATTCCGTCAACGAACCGGGGCCCAAGGGGGAGCGCGCCGCCAGTTTCGGGGGCATCGGGGACGTCAATCTGACCTTCAAATACCGCCTGTTGGAAGAGACCGAGACCAGGCCCACGGTGACCGCCCTGTTCGCCACCGATTTTCCCACCGGTCATTTCAGGCACTTTAACCCCAGGCGTCTGGGAACCGACGAGATTGGCGGGGGCGCCTATGCCTTCACCACCGGCCTGAACCTGTCCAAGTACATCAAGCCCTTCGTCTTGTACGGCAATCTCTGGTATACTGTGCAGACTGCGTTCACCGGCCGGGAGGATCGCAGCCCCCTGGTGGCGGCGCTCGATGAGGGCGGCGTGCCCACCGGCGAGCTGGTGGAAGGCGACCCCTTAGCCACGAAGGTGCGCAACTATCCCCGGGACATCATCACTTTGAACCTGGCGGCGGAGTATCCCATAACTAAAAAATGGGTCGCCCTTCTGGAACTCACCAGTTCTTGGGACGGCGGGCGCCTGTTCGGCCATAAAGCCAACGTGGCGCCGGTGGCTTTGCTCTCCGTGATGCCCGGTATCGAATACATGGCCACGGAAAAATTCTCCCTGGCCCTGGGGGTGAATATCGACCTGGCGGGGAAAAACACCTCCGCCAATATCACCCCCTTGCTGTCCATGGTCTATGCTTTCTAAACCACCGATAAGGAGGCAGCACTTATGAGACGCCGGCATGTTCTTGGCCTCGGCCTGGCCGCGCTGTTGGGAGCGGCCCTCATCTGGCCCCCCGCGGCCCTGAGCCAGGGTCGCGGCCAGGGTTTTCGCCCCTGCCCTTATACCCCGTATCAATGCCCTGCAAAGGGCGTCTGCAAGCCCTTGACCATCACCGGCAAAGTGAGCCAGGTGCTTACAGAGACCTTGCAGGATAAAATGCATCCCGGTATGGCCATACTCGTTGATAGCAAAGACAAAGGCCGGGTGCGGGTTCACCTGGGACCCGTGTGGTATCTGGAGCGCCAGGAATTTGACCTCGACCCGGGACAGGAAGTGCAGGTTAAGGGAATCTGCCTGGAGGACAAAGGGGAAACCCGGCTGATCGCCGCCCAGGTGACGGTGGGCGATTCGGTTTTACTGCTCCGGGATCAGGAAGGCCGGCCTATGTGGGAAGCCTGGCGCAAGCACTGATAGCCGCCGCCGGATAACCTATTTATTCTGCAAAATAATTTAGACGATTACGCTATCTTCGCTCCGGTTTCCACGTTCGGCCTTGAAAAGTCTTCCGTAGGGTGCGTCCTACGCACCATCAATCCAGTTGAGTGGCGGGCGGGGACGCCCGCCCTACCTGACTTTTCATGTTTTACGGGTGGGCCACAGGCCCATGAGCAACTGCCTTGAAAAGTTCAAAGTTCAAGGTAAGTTCAATGTAGGGTGCGCACCGCGCACCACGATAAAAAGCCCGCCACTTTTCATAATTTGCGGGTGGGCCAAAGGCCCATGAGCCCCTGCTTGAGACCCAGATGAGAAAAATAACGGCTAGTGCCCTTCCAGGCGCCTGCCGCGCCGCCCTGCCCTTTTCACCTGCCCCGCCTTTTTCTCCGTCCTCAGCCCCGGAAATTTAACCACCCGAAGGTTCGTACCGATGAATAACCCATACGAGCAAGGTTTCTTATACGAAGCAGTCAAAAAACAATGAATATTTATGTCATTCTGAACGGAGCGCAGCGGAGTGAAGAATCTCGGCGGCTTGAAAACAGAGATTCTTCGCTGCGCTCAGAATGACAAAGAATAGTCTTTTGATTGCTCTTTTATATGAAAATAGCTCGGTGGGGCGGGCCTCTGTGCAGTGGGGCGGGCGTCCCCGCCCGCCAACCGATGTGGCGGCCAGGGCCGGCCGCCCCACCAACACCAGCTATTTTGCATCGTTCGTTGTGTCCGTGAGGAAATGATCGTTGGTATAAAGAGGAGCAACCAGAAGCATCATGGAACCTGACGCAAAAATCTATGTGGCCGGGCACCAGGGTCTGGTGGGAGGCGCCATTTGGCGGCTTTTGCAGACTGCCGGGTTTAAGAACCTGGTGGGCCGCAGCTTACCGGAATTGGACCTGCGGGATCAGGCCGCGGTGACCGGCTTTTTTGGCCGGGAGCGCCCGGAGTACGTCTTCCTGGCGGCCGCCCGGGTAGGGGGGATCAGGGCCAATGCCACGTTTCCGGCGGACTTTATTTACGACAACCTGATGATTCAGACCAACATCATTCACCAGGCCTACCGGCATGAGGTCAAAAAGCTCCTCTTCCTGGGGAGTTCCTGCATCTACCCCAGGCTCTGTCCCCAGCCCATGAAAGAAGACTTTTTTCTGGACGGTAAGCTGGAACCCACCAATGAGCCCTACGCGGTGGCGAAGATCGCCGGCATCAAGATGTGCCAGTCCTATAACCGGCAGTACGGCACCTGTTTCATCTCGGTGATGCCCACCAATCTCTACGGCCCGGGAGATAATTTTGACCTGCTGGACTCCCACGTCATCCCCGCCTTGATCCGGAAGTTTCATCAGGCCAAGGTTGCGGGCGACCCCGAGGTGGTGGTCTGGGGCACCGGCACTCCCCGGCGGGAATTTCTCTACGTCGACGATCTGGCTGACGCCTGCCTCTTCTTGATGGAAAACTATCAGGAAGGGGAGATCATCAACGTGGGGGTGGGCCAGGACGTGCAGATCATGGAGTTGGCCCGCCACGTGGCGGCCGTGACGGGCTTTAGCGGCAGGATCGTGATGGATCCCAGTTATCCCGACGGCACCCCCAGGAAACTGTTGGACGTCAGCCGCATCACCGCCCTGGGGTGGCAGGCCCGGACACCTCTCAAAGAGGGGTTGCACAAGGCCTACGACTGGTTTTGCCGCAGCCCCTGGGCTCAGAAACCCTGAGCCGGCACCCCCTTCGCCAAGTTTCGTCGGTAGAAACCCTGATACCAAACTGCGATCATACAGGCAATTTATCTTCATGTAGGGGCGGACCCATGTGTCCGCCCTCAGGTTGGGCGCACACGCGGGTGCGCCCCTACAGACCGTGAGCTTTTCTTACTTCTATGAGCGCAACCTGGTATGACCCCCCATTCCCTGGGGGAGTCAGAATGAAGCTGACGTGCAGAGGTCAGTGTTCCGGCCGAGGCTTATGGCTTTGGGGTCAACCAGGGGCGCATGTCGATCAGGCGCACATGCTGATCCATGGCCACGGCCTGGAAGGCGGGGTCAGAGAGCAGGGCAAATTTAGCCCGCCCGGCCGTAAGATGGCGGACCTGCTCATCGAACGGGGCGAAAAACGGGCCGTAAATCCGTTCGGCCAGCCCCTTGGCTTCCCCGGGAAGATGGGGCTTATCGCCGGGAAAGAGAAAGTAGCCGCCCTTCAAGAAGGCCGGGGTGAAATGACGGTCATCGACGATGAGAAAGGCGATGCCATACTTGCGACAGAAGGCCACCACTTCCTGGGGGTCAGCCGCGTAGTAGGCCTTAAAGAGATCCGCCAGCCGGGGCTTAAGTTTGGCCCAGTAACCCCGGCTCCAGGGGTGGGCCAGCTCATAGGTGGCAAAGGCCCGGCGTTGCGCGAAGGTGGGGATGGTGTCCATCAGGTTGGGGTGGCCGGCGATGAGGGCATCCTTGGGCGTTCCGACCAGGGCGGCATAGACGGCCTCGTAGGCCGAGTAATCTTTGAGGCCGACCCCGTGGAGGCGCCAGGTGCCCAGGGATGCTGCCGCCACCAGGACCAGGATGGCCAGATGGCGGGGCCAGCGCTCAACCCGCAGCGCGGTCTTGAGCCCCAGGGCCAGGAACAGGCAAAAGAACAGATTCAAGGTATACATCAGATACCGGTCGGGAACGAATAACTTCAACAAAAAGAGCCGGGCCAGGAAATAGAGGACCAGAGAGGACAATCCCAGGTAGCCGGCGGGTTTGAGCGCTTGCCGCCAGGTGGGCCAGTCCAGGCGCCAGAACCCGGCCGCCAGCAGCGCCAGGAGCCCCGCACAAGTTAGGCCGCCGGCCACCGGACCCCACTCCTGAAACGGCGGGATGAATTCCCAGGGGCTGATAAATTTCCACAGCAGCGAAGCTTCCGGCAGAATAGGGTAACGGCCGTGGGCGTAGAACTCGGGGTGATTGACCATCTCTTGGGCGCGCACCAGAGGTCCGTAGCCGTCGGCGCTGAACTGGAGGTTCATCGCCACTACCAGCACCGCTCCCAGGCCCAGGAGGACAAAGTGGGCGGCCTGGGCCGGGAAAGGCGGGGGGTTATCCCGGCCCAGGCGCGCCAGCAGCCAGGCCAGCAATGCCGCCGGGGCCGCCACCAGGAAGATGTAAGGGATGAACAGGGCCTGGAGCAGGAGCGCCCCGCCCATGACCCAGGGCCGCCGGGCCTGCCAGCCCAGCCAGAAGAGGGCCAGGAGCGGGGCCGCAAAGGACCGGGCCAGGCCGCCGGCCAGGTTGTCCAGAAAGAAGGGCATCAGCCAGAAGCAGGCCACCATGGTCCACCCCAGGCGGCGGTCAGCCAGGCGGGTCCCGATCTTAAAGAGGCAGACGGCCAGGAAGACGAACAGGCACCCGGGAAGGAGCTTGGAGAAGACCAGGGGGGACACCCACCAGGAGGCCACCCAGTAGAGACCCTTGACGCCCCAGGTAACGTAGGCCCTTGCATAGCCGGTAAGGAAGTCGCCCGGGAATAAGGCCGGGTCCTGCCATTGCTGCATCCAGTAGAGTTGCTGGCGGACGTCGTCATTAATGATAAAAGGATTGGTCAGAGATTGGAAGTGCGCCAAAACGAAGACGACCCCGGAAATCAGGGCCACCATTATTTCGGGCCAGGGATCCCTGGTCCAGCCTTTCTGGTGCTCCATGGTTTCAGATGGGTTTTTCAAAGACGCGGAAGACCTTGTAGCGCTGGCCGCCCAGGGCCAGGATAACCTTGATCCAGTGCTTGAGGTTGGCCGGGACCAGGGAAAGATCGGCCATCTCACAGGGAGTGTGCTTTACCAGGTAGATATAGGCGCGCAGGAGCAGGGCCAGGTGAAAGTACCGCCGCTGGTAAGGCTGGCTGATCCCCACCACCATGGCCCGGATCTTCGTGACCGGCCGGTACTTGGCCCAATAGAGCAGGCGGAGTTTGCCCCAGAGGGTCAGACGCCCGTTTAACTGCCGGATGAGAGGATTGAGGTCGGGCAGGCTGATGCCGAAACCGGCCACGCGGTCGTCGTCCAGGAGAACATAAGCCATTTCCGGGCGTAAACAGGGTTTGACCATGGCAAACATATCATCGAACTGGCGCCGGGTCAGGGGCACGTGGCCCCAGTTGGGCGCCCAGGCCGTATTGAACAGTTGGAAGACTTCGTCGGCGCGGCGGTCGACTTGTTTGGGGTTGTAGGTCACGATCTTGATGTCCTGCCCGCGCATGATCTCGTCATAGCGTCGCTGCATGGCTTCCAGGTCCGCCTGCCGGTTGGTGATCTTGTAAGCATGCCAATCCATGGCTTTGACAAAACCCAGGGAGGCCAGGAGGTCCTGGTAATAAGGCGGGTTGTAGGTCTGGAAGATGACCGGCATGGAGTCAAACCCCTCCACCAGCAGCCCCATCTCATCGTAGATGCCGAAATTCAAGGGGCCTACCAGGCGGGTCTTGCCACGCTCTCGCAGCCAGGCGGCCGCCGCCTCAAACAGGGCTGCGGCCACGTCCCGGTCCGGGATAGACTCAAAGAACCCGAAGAAACCGGTTTCCGGGCCGTGACAGGTGTCATGGAGCCGATTGATGTGGGCTGACAGGCGCCCGACCGGCCTGCCGTCTTGGGAGGCCAAAAAATACCGGGCTTCGCCGATCTCAAAGAAGGGCCCGCGCCGGGGATCCAGAAACTGGCGCTGTTGAGAGAGAATAGGGGGCACCCAGTAAGGGTCCCCTTGATAAATGTGCCAGGGCAGGCGGAGAAATTCCCATAAGGACGCGTCATTCTGAACGGGAGAAACCGTGATCTCCCCGCTTGACTCCATCAATGTACCTCTTACTCGGATTTGCGCAGAACGATGCGAGCCTTCAAGCCTTCTTTTAAGTCCAGGTCGGGGTTAGGGACTTTTAACTCGACTTCATAGTAGGCAGGCTGTTCAGGGCCGGTGGCAATAGAGGACCAGGCAACGCGGCTGACCGTGGCCTGGAATTTCTTCCCCGGTAGGGCGTCCAGGGTCACATCGGCCTTTTGGCCGATTTTAACCTGGAGGGCCTCGATTTCAAAGGCCTGGGCCCGCAGGAGCATGGGGTCCATCACCCCCACTTGAAAGGCGGCCGGCATGGGGTTCAGTTCGGCGCCTTCCCGCATCTCGGGGTTGACCCAGACGACGTAGCCGCTGCAGGGGGCTTTCAGGCTCACTTCCCGAGGCACCTGGCCGGGTTTCAAGGCAGTGCCCACCAAGCTACTCAAGACCTCCTGGTCTTGCTGGGCCAGTTGGCGGTCCTTTTTCAGCCTCTCCTGGAGGGTGGCCTTCTCCCTTACCAGGAACTGCAATTCTTCGTTGACCTGGGCCAGGCCTTGGGAGGGCGCTAATTTTTTCTGGACCAACTGGTTGAGTTCCCGTTGTTTATTCTTCAAGGGTACCATATTCCGCTGCACTGCCGATAGTTTCATCTCCATTTCGGCCAGTTGCGGCGGCGACAGACGCTGTTGGATCGCCATCCGCGCTTCCGGAGCCAAGCGATAAGTCGCCAGGACATCCCCTGCTTTTACCTGCTGTCCGGAGTGCACCTTTAGTGCGGTGATGACGCCCTTGAAGGGCAATTCGATTCGCCGCTTCAGGGAACAGAATACTTTAGCGTTAAAGATTATTTCCGGCTCCCCGTTTGCAGGCGGCGTGGTGGCCCGAGTGACCGGCGCCTCCCCGGCGAATCCGTCTCCCGGGAGGCTTAATCCCAGACAAATGGCCAACATCCAGCCCCCTAAGGCCGCCCACTTACTTCTGCCAAGCACTCGCATCAACATAGGTATTCCCTAAATCTCCTGATAACTCCCGAAGCTTTAGAACTTGTTGGTCATAGGACACGCCGGAATTTAACGTGGTCTTTTGGGCTTTTAGAACCTCAATGCGACTCTCCAAGAACGCCGAGAGGGGCGCTTCTCCAGAATGGTAGCGGACTTCTTGCTGGTGGGACTTGAGCCGGGCCAGTTCTTCCAGGGATTGGGCATTTTTCAGGGCTACACTATATTCATTAATCTTCCCAAGGACTCCGAACCATTTATCCGCTAATAAACTTTCTTTTTCCCCTTTATTAGCCCCAATCTGTTTTAAGATGGCTTTTTGCCGGGAGACGTTACGGATCCGGGTAAACCCATCCCAGACTGGGATCTCGAGACCTAAGCCAACATAAAGGCCATAGCTCTGACTTACACTCAAGGGGTCGGGGGTCTGGGCGGTATAGATGATAGTGGGCAAGGACTTGGCGATGGCCAGACGGATATTATACTGCTGGAGCTGTTTATAGATCTCGAAACCCTTCAGTTCGTAGGAACGGGTTTTGGCTTGCTCCAGCGTAACTGTGGCCGGATTGAAACTGCCCAATACCTGACGCCGACTGTCATAAAAAGCCGGGGTGATATCCTGATTGGCTGGCCACCCCAGGAGATTCCTGAGGCTTGATAGAGTCCCTTTTTCGGCAAGGGCGATTCCCTCCTGCTCGCCCCGGGACAATTGCAATTGCTGCTGGGCCATCTTGACTTCCAGGGAGGTGCCCGTTCCGATAGCCACCCGGTTTTCGGCATAGGTGAGGTTTTCCTGGGCTACCTTAATCAGGTCTTTCTGAATTCCTGCCTGCTTGTGCAAGGCGTCCAGTTGCAGATAGCAACTTCCCAGACCTTGCAGCCCACCGGAAATTACGCCGAGGTGACCGAGAATCGCCGCTTGAGTGGCCAACTTCCGGGCCTGGAGGGAAAAGTACGCCCCTAAGGGGTTATATGGTTCCGTAGAAAAATTTAAACTGTAGGGTTTGCCGTAGTTTGTCCCCGAGGGGCGGTTAACATAATAATAGGTGCGAAAGGTCAAGGGGGGAACCATCGCATAACGACTGTCGGTTTCGTCCAGCCGCCCGATGTCTATTTCCAGGGAACTTTTGGTGAAAGCAGGGGACTGGGTTATGGCGATTTTGACGGCTTCCTCAAAGGTGAGCGGGGTGCCAGGGGCTGGGGTCTGGGCCGCCGGGTGCTGGTCGGCGCCTTGGGCCGGCCGGCACCAGCACATTACCCCGCCAACCATCACCAGCATGGCGATGATCAGGCAGGCCTGCGTGGCGGCGATCCAGGGGGCGTAACCAGACAATATCCGCCGGGGACCCCGTTCCGTTCCGGCAGGGTCAACCATAGTGTTCACAGAGAAACCAGCCAACCTGGTTATCATGGCCAGGCGCGCTTGGGGTTTCCTGGTAAGGAGGCTCATTGCTCATAAAGAACGCCGTCTCGTATCGAACTGATCCGGGTACATCCGGCGGCAATTTCGGGATCATGCGTGACTACTATGATCGCAGTCTTACCGTCACTGACGATTTCCGCAAAATGGTCCAGGATCGAGTGGCCATGGCTCCGGTCGAGCTGGCCGGTAGGTTCGTCCGCCAGGATGACCTGGGGTTGGTTGACCAGGGCCCGGGCCACTGCCACCCTTTGGCGCTCACCCCCGGAAAGGCGATTGGAAGAGTGGTGAATGCGGTGCCCCAGGTTGACGCGTTCCAGGGCGACGGCAATACGCTCCGGTCGGTCATGCCGGTTAACTCCGGCATAGATTAAAGGAAATTCCAGGTTTTCATAGACGGTGGAGTTTTCCAACAGATCACAGCTCTGAAAGACAAATCCTACCCGATTGCGGCGAAATTCCGCCTGGGCGTTGCGATCCAGGTTGAGCACATCCTGACCGCCCAAAAAATATGAGCCGCTGCTGGGATGGAGAAAAATTCCTAGGATAAAGAGCAGGGTGGACTTCCCGGATCCCGAAGGCCCCATGATCGCCACGATTTCTCCGGGGTAGACCTTCAGATTGATATTGCGGAGCACCTGAATCAGATCGACGCCATTGTCATAGGTCTTGCACAGGTCGGTTACCCGAATCAAGGCGCCGTTGCCCGGGCGGGAAGAAGCAGACTTATTCATAGCGGATGGCGGATACTACTTCCATGCGACTGGCCCGGATTGAAGGGTAGAGGCCAGCCCCCACGCCAATTACCACTGCGAACAGGAAGGCCAGGGTAACTCCGAATAAAAAGAGATTTTCCGGTGGGCGACTCTCGATGATGTGACTCAAAATCTCCATCATGATGCGGCCTATCGCGGCCCCCAAGAGGGCCGCCCCCACGCTCAGACAGAGAGCCTCGGAGAGAAATTGCGCCAAAATATCTCGATCTTCAGCGCCCATGGCCTTCTTCAACCCGATTTCCCGGGTTCGGGAGGTGACCGCGGCCATCATTACATTCCAGATGCCGACGCCTCCCAAGAGAAAGGTGGCGCTGGTGGCCAGGTAAATCAAAAACTCGATCCACCAAGCCAGCAACTGGACACGTTTTAAAGCTTCCCAGGCGACTTCGACGTGAAGCTCCTCGGGGGATTGGTGAGATTTTACGATCCCGGGAATCGCCGCAGCCACGGCGCCCACATCATCCCAGGTGGCGCAACGCAGATAGAGACGGTCGGCCAGCAGTCGCCCCGGGAAACGGTCCGCGGCGGTTGTCAGGGGAAGAAACACGGAGTTCGCTAACCCGCTATCGGTAACTCCTCCCAACACTCCGGAAATCCGATAAATCTCCTGGTTGATCTCCAGGTCTTTGCCTCTGACATGGGTGTCGCCGAACATCTTTTTAGCCAGTTCGGCCCCCATGACACACTCTCGTTTATGCTGGTTCACGGCGTCAAGGCCGAACAGTTTTCCGGTGAGAGGCCAAAAATTGCGGACCTGCCAGAAACCTTCATCCACTGCCAGGACCATAAAGCCGAAGCGCTGGCCTTTGAAGTTGCTGTTTTGGCCATGCTTCGCGGCAGTGAGGCTTAATTCTTTGACTCCGTCGAGGCGCTTGAGGGCGGTGACGGTTTGCTCCCGGAACCATTGGGGCCGGTAAGACCGCGCATTGTCGAAATAGATTCTTAAGACGGTAACCCCGCCGATCAGGTCAAGATTTTCGTTAAAGTTGTTCTTGACCTCCCGGCTCATGGTGACAATATTCAGGAACCCGGCCACGCCCAAAGCAATAGCCAAAACTACCCCCATATAGCGGCGGCGATGACGTATCACCTGACGCACGCTAACCCGCATGAGGTCATTAAGCTGCATGAGGCGCGTTTTCCCCTTTAATTAATGGCCAATCAATCGCCTAACATGCTGGCGATAGTGCCATTGGCACCGGTATAAGTTGTCGTAAACCCGCTCTCCTCCAGGAAAGAGTCCGGCTGAGTGAAGTCACAAGCCCGGATACGATGTTTTTTGGCCAATTTTTCCAGGATTTCCAAGACAAAGTTAATCTGACTATCTTTGTGGGTGCTCATGTAAGCGGTGCGGATTACCGCTTGCCCCCGAGGAACGGCCGGATAGATGGCGGGCAAAGCAAAAACATCGTGCTCGAACAAGTCACGCGCAAACAGAGCCGCTTTCTCTTCCCCCCCGATGTATATGGGGATGATGGGGGATTTGGAATTTTTGGTGATGAGACCGATCTCCCGGTATCCGGCATGGACACGGCGGGTGATATCCCAGAGGCGGGGAACCCGGTCAGGGTCCTCGTCCAGGATATCCAGGCAGGCCAGAACGGTGGCGGTATTGCTGGCGGGAAGGGCGGCTGAGAAAATAAGCGGCTTGGAATGGTGTCGTATATACTCCAGCACCGCCTCGTCATCGGCGGCGATGAATCCACCGATGGAAGCCAGGGCCTTGCTGAAGGTGCCCATAATGAAGTCAACTTCAGGCGTGAGTCCGAAATGATCGGCCGTCCCCCTTCCCCCTCGGCCCATCACTCCTAACCCATGGGCGTCATCCAGATAAATGAGCAGGTCCGGATGACTTCTCTTCAGCGCTACCAGTTCGTCCAGGGGCGATAGATCCCCGGACATGCTGAACACGCCTTCGGTGACCAGGAACAGGCAACCGTTGGCGTTCTTTTGACGGGCGGCCGCTAACTTCCGGGCCGCCGCGGCCGCATCGTTGTGGGCAAAGGGAATCAGCCGGGCGCGCGAGGCCTGACACCCTTCAAAGATGCTGGCATGGTTTTCCCGGTCACACACGATGATGTCCTGGGGGGTCAGCATACAGGCAATAGCCCCCAGATTCGTGGTGAACCCGGTGGCATGGACCACCGCCTTTTTCTTACCGACAAAGGCGGCCAGTCGATCCTCCAGGGTTTCATGCAAGGTCAAGTTGCCGCACAAGAATCGGGATCCCCCGGGTCCACTACCCCACCGACGTGCAGCCTTGGCCGTTGCCTCAATTACTCTGGGATCGTGAGTAAATCCCAGGTAGTCGTTGGACCCAATCATAATCAGACGCCGGCCCGACACCTCCACTTCCGTGCCCCAAGATCGGTCTATGGGCCGGAAGTAAGGGTAAAACCCTTGTTCCCTGGCGTCTTGGACCATAAGAGCAAAAGGTTGGCAGCGGTTTCTAAGTTTCATAAAAGGATTCTACCCCCTCCCCCTCCGGTAGGTTTACACCTTTTTATTTCTATCTTCAGAAAATGTCAATGAGATTTGTATCAACAAAAAGATCAATTCCCCCATACCACCCATTGACATCAATGCATCTTACCACACTTGAACCCAATTTTTGACAAAAAAATCTCCTATATGGGGATATATCGGCAAATATTACGAATCGAAACACTTTTATTAGTTGTCCCCTCCTTCGAAAAAATTTCCCGCCAGGCTTACGTACCGGCCCAGGCTCGGCGGCAGGCGAAATTTACGCCCGCCGTTGCCGGCGAACCCGGCCTCGGGCCTCTTTCCCCTGGGACTCAGATCCAGAAAACGCCTTAGGCTCGGCGTCCACGGCCGGGGCCCTCGGCCTGAGCTTTAACCGTTAGACCGCGGCCACAGGTTCAAAGTTAATAAAAATGGCCCGGGCTCCTGTTACCCTGCCCCGGTGCATCCAGATGCCATCCGGCCCTTCGCCCAGACCCGGGGGCAGAATCCGAACCTGAGAGGCGTTATGAGTTATCCGGGACCCCGCCCAACAGGCGTCGTATGGCCCGGGCCTGGCCGGGCGTGATGCTGGGATGGGCATCAGGACAAAACTTGCCGTATTCCTCCGCCGTGAGGGGCTGGGAAACCGAGGTCCCGCGGTTGAGTTCGACATAGCATTTCCTGGCCAACCGGCTCATCTCCAGGTATTGGGCGCTCCAGATCGGCAGGCTGCGGAGCTGCCCGCCCACCATCACTGCCAGGATAACCCCCGCCAGGACCTGGGCCCACCGTCGGGACGGCATCCTGACGGCCAGCAGGCGCCACGCCGTCCCCACCAGCAGCAGGGCGCCGATCAAGGTAAAGATGTCATAGCGGGCCACAAAAGCCTGACTCACCGACCGCTGATAGCGGGTCAGGGAGACCAGGAAAAAAGGCAGGAAGTTGGCCAACAGAGCCCAAAGGGCCAAACGTTTATCCGCCCTCTCGCCCCAGAACCAGATTGCCGCCAAACATGCGGTCAACAAGCCTACCCCGGCGATATAAGCCGGGATGGGAAAGTGGTAATGACCCCAAAACAGATAGAGGAAGGGGGACACCAGGGCGCCGCACAGGAGGTGCAAGAGATAGGCGGGGCCGGGCAGACCGGAAAATACCTGAAAATTGCGGCTGGCGGCGGCGTTTAGACCGGCAAACCGGAAATAGCCGACGGCAAACAGGACGCACACCAGACCGACTACCCCGGCAACGGCCCAGAAGGCTCTCCATGAGACCCGGTCCCCGATGATGAGGATATAGAGAGGTAAAGCCAGGAGTCCGAGCAGCGGGTAATTGTGAGACAGTATGGACAAGGCGGCGCACACCCCAATGCCCCAGAGCTTGCCGCCCGAGGGGGCGTGCAGATACCGGTCGGTGATGAGCAGCGCCCCCAGAAAGAACCCCAGGCTTAAAAGATAGCCGAAATAAAAGGCATTCCAGGCAATGGCGTGATGGGCCGCCGACATGGCGTAGAGCAGGCTCAGGGTCAAAGCCAGGCCAGGCTCCCAGTGCCGCCGACAAAAACTATAGAGCAGAAAAGCATTCACGCCGGTCCCCAGGCAATTGATCAACACCAAGATAGAGTACTGTTCCCCGGCAATTTTCACCAAGCCATAGTAAAGCAGGTGAAAGAAGGGGAACCATTGCTCTCCATCCGGAGTGAGGAGGTATTGTCCGAAAGGACGCTCCGCCATTTGGATGAGGGCAGTCCAATCATCAATAATATAAAAAAAACCCGGTCTCCAGAAGATTATTACCGGCAAAGCCAGCAACACCAGCAACACCAGGAGCGGGTGCCAGGCTGCCGGAGCCGGTTTTGATGCCCCAAGGTTTGGCGCCTTATCCGGCTGTATGTTTGACGGTCTCTGGATGACGATTATCCCATCGGTGTTTTAGGAAAATAACTTAAATGTCCCCGGGGCCGCAGGCCGCGGCAAAAAAAGATCCAGATAATCTTTTCCGATCTGATCATTGCTGCCTGTTCGCCGGGGGCCGTCACATTATTACCGTCAACCGGTTTGCATTTTGGGAAAAATCTCTGTATGAACTTCAGGGAATAGGCCGGAGGTATCAGAAAGAGCTTCCCTGCCCGCTTGGCCTCAAATAGCCAGTTATTGCTGATGTGCAGAAGATTCGTCGGGTCGATCCATTCAAAGCATTATTAACCTATTCCTATAGCAGGTAATCAGGAGAAAGGGAAGTATGTTGGCCGGGAAAAAAGTGTTGGTGGTCATGCCTGCCTATAACGCCGCCCAAACCCTGGAACGCACCTTTAAGGACATCCCCTTTGATGTGGTGGATGAAGTCTTGCTGG
>JAHIKF010000447.1 GCA_018897875.1 Pseudomonadota bacterium
ATGCACAGGTCCTCCAGGGGTTCCTTGAGAAAGGCCAGCATCTCGTTTTTGTAGCGCTCCGGCCGGATCCATTCGGGGTGGGTGTGGATAAAGTCCAGGAGCCAGTCCTGGTACTTGCTCATGCGGAAGAAGTAGTTTTCTTCCTTGAGATAGGTGGGGGCCGTTTTGTGGTCCGGACAGAGGCCGTCCACCAGGTCCCGCTCCAGGTAAAAGCACTCGCAGCCGAAGCAATAGAGCCCGCCGTACTCCCCGAAATAAATATCCCCGGACTCGTGCACCCGCCGCAAGACCTCGGCCACCACCTGCACGTGGGCCGGGTCGGTGGTGCGGATGTAATTATCGTAGCTGATGTCCAGGTCGTCCCAGGATTGCCGGAACCGGCCGCTGATTTGATCTACGAATTCTTTGACCGGGAGACCGGCGGCCGCGGCGGCGTCCATTACCTTGTCGCCGTGCTCGTCGGTGCCGGTCTGGAAGCGCACCTCCTGGCCCAGGAGGCGGTGGAAACGGGCCAGGGCGTCAGCCACCACCGTGGTATAGGCGTGGCCGATGTGGGGCTCGGCGTTGACGTAATAGATGGGCGTGGTGATATAGATAGTCATAAAAGTGAGCAGTGAGCAGTGAGCAGTGAGCAGTGGGCGTCAGGCTGCCAACTGCTTGAGGCTCACGGTTCACTCAGTCATTTGCTCGCCTCCAGGGCCTTAATCCGTTCCAGAGTCTTCTGGAGCAGAGACGCGTCGGCGTCGGGGTCGCCGGTGTTCAGAAAGTGCCGGTACGCGGCCAGGGCCTCGTACTTGTGGCCCAGCTTTTCCAGGGCCTGCCCCCGGCTATAGTAGGCCCGGGCATAGTTGGGATTGAGTTCGATCACCTTATCGGCGTCGGCCATGGCCGGCTCCGGTTTGTCCAGGGCCAGGTAGGCCAGGCTCCGGTTGTGCAGGATCTCCGGCGCCTGGGGGTGCAGTTTCAAGGCCCGGTTATAATCCTTCAGGGCCTCCTTAGCCTTTTTCATATCCAGGAAGGTGTTGCCCCGGTTGTAGAAGATCTGCCAGTCCTTGGGGGCGAATTTGGCGGCCTGGGTATAGTCCGCCAGGGCCTTGGCGAACTCCCCCTGGCGGCTGTAAGCCAGGCCCCGGTTATAGAGGGCCTCGGATGATTTCGGGTTTAGCTCCAGGGCCTGGTCGAAATCGCCCACCGCGTCGCCCCACAGGGACAGCCTCATTGCGGCAATGCCCCGGTTGATATAGGCCTCCAGTATCTTCGGGTCAATTTTTATCACCGCGGTGAATTTCTCCACCGCCAGGGTGGGATTGCCCTGGGTCAGGGCAGCCACTCCTTGCTCAAAGGGCTCTTTGACGTCCGGCTCCGGCCCGGCCAGGGCATATCCCAGCAGCAGGCCTAGCGTGGCCAGGGTTAGGGTTATCCTGAACAGATATTTTCTCATCAGTGTTTCATTGCTCCAGTTTATGTAGGGTGCGTCCTACGCACCATTAAACGAGGTTGTTTTCTCTTAACCGTTTTGTAACTGCCAATTTAGGTGTCGGCCCGTGATAAAGGCGGACACGCAGGCCCGCCCCTACAATATATCTCGTTGACGGTAACCCGGCATACTGATTTTATGATTGCAACCCGCAGGGGAACGCCCAACTTACCCCCCCCAAATAGTCTTCTGGTCCTCGAAACCCGCCTGGGAAATCGTCTTCGCCAGAAACTCCCTCACATCTTTGAGCGCGGCCCGGGTGGCTTCCCGGGCGGCGACGAAATCATACATCAGATTACTTTCGTCGGCTTCGATGTACTCGCTATGCCGGATCATCATTTCGGCCCCCTGGAACAGCCGGCCCACAAAAAAACATGGAATAGTGCAAATCGTTTGGCATGGTTGCCTTTGCGGGTTGTAGGGGCGGGTTTGAAACCCGCCCCTACACAGGTCATCCGTCCTTTTCTTTTGCGCCTTGCCCCAGCGCCGCTTCTACAAAGTCAACGTGGCGGCAATCCGGGTTGAGGCCCGGGCAGGCGGTTTTGGCGTGCTCCAGTTCGTCCGGGTCCATGAGGATGGCCGGGAGAAAAGGCCACTGGCGGCAGATAAAGGGCTTCACCGCATGCACCCGGCAGAGGCCGCCCGGCAGCAAGAAGACGCAGACCCCGTCGGCCACGGTGAGGCGGGGGCCCAGAGCCGAAGCCTCCACAAAGCGGCGGCAAAACTCCGCCTCGGGGAGCGCCAGCAACGCGGCCATGGCCTTTACTTCGTCGGGCTGGACCAGGATACCGCCGCGGCCGACGCAGCAGTCGCCGCATTGTTGGCACTGGAACACGGATGAATTGTTGATGTTTGCAACCATTTTTGAATAGGTTTAAGCATGGCGGGCACGGAGGCCCGCCCCACCTTCAAAAGATTTTATTTTGGTAGGGCGGCCGTCCTCGGCCGCCGCCAAGTTCCGCAAAGATGATGTGGTGGGCAGTGCCCACTTACTTAACCGCCGACGTTCATTCCGGATCTGGCTGACGGCTGCAAGCTGACGGCTGACAGCTAATCTCATAAGTTCTTCAAAGGCGGCTGGCCGGTGGATTCAATGACGCTGCGCCACAGGGGTGAGTCCAGTTCCACTTCCTTGCGCCGATCCACCGCCGCCTGGATGGGAATGTGCACATAATGGCTATGCCAGCGGCTCACCAGCATGGCGGTCTTGCCGGCCATGCCGGCGTGGACCGCGTTCTGCCCCAAAAAGCCGCAGTAGATGCGGTCGTTATAGTTGGCCGGCCGGCTGCGGATCAGGTAGCTGGGGTCGATATACTTCAGGTTGACCTCCAGGTTCCGTTTTTTAAAGTATACTTTGATCTCATCCTGGAGAAAGTGCCCGATATTTCCGGGCTTGAGATTGCCCGAGGGGTCACGCTCCCGGTTTTCCTCGGTGAAATAGCGCTCCCCGGCGCCCTCGCCCACCACGATGAGGGCGTGACGCCGCTGCTTCAAGCGTTCCTCCAGATTGGCGAGCAGACCGCCCTCGCCGTCCAGATCGAAGTCGGCTTCGGGGATCAGGACATAATTTACTTCCCGCAGGGCCAGGGTGGCGGTGGCGGCGATGAACCCGGAGAAGCGGCCCATGAGCTTCACCAAGCCGATGCCGTTGGGGGAACCGATGGCCTCGGTGTGGGCCGCATGGATGGCTTCAGTGGCCACTTCCACGGCGGTGTCGAACCCGAAGGAACGGCTCACCAGGGCGATATCATTGTCAATGGTCTTGGGAATGACGATGACGCCGATGCGCAACTCCCGGCGGGTGATTTCCTTACAGATCTCCGAGGCCGCCCTTAGGGTTCCGTCGCCGCCGATGAGGAACAGGATGCGGATGTTGATGCGGTCCAGGGCGTCCACGATCTCGCCCGTGTCCTGGGGACCCCGGGAGGTGGACAGCACCGTGCCGCCGAAAATATGGATGTTGGCCACCGCCTCAGGGGTGAGGTCCACCAGGTCGTGGCCGTACTTGGGGATAAACCCTTGAAAGCCGTAGCGCACCCCGTAGATATGCCGCACCCCATAAAGGTGATAAAGCTCCAGGACCAGGGCCCGGATGACATCGTTGGTCCCGGGGCACAGGCCGCCGCAGGTAACGACGGCGCAATGGACCTTGGAAGGGTCGAAGTAGATCTGGGACCGGGGTCCGGCCAACTCCATGGCCAGGGGCGGCTCTCCCGGGGCCAGGCTCTCCAGATAGTCCAGGGAGTCATGGACCGCGACCCGGTCCGTGTCTGAGACAAAGCTCTTTTCTATGACCCGGCCATGGCGGTCCACCATGGCATACTTCGGGATCGGGGTTGGCACCTTGGCCTGGCCCAAAGTGGGGATCTCAGTATCGAAAGCTTCAAAATTCATCGTGGTTGTCTTGCCGGTGGGCTGTTTCGTCATCGCGACACTCCCCCATGCCTGATCATCGTCAAAGGTCTGCCCTCCGATACCCGTCAATGCGGCTCCGGCTCTCTAAACTGCAAGAGCGGGCAGGGTCCTGCAGGTTTATCTTATACGAAGTTGCAGTCAAAAAACATTGAATATTCATGTCATTCTGAACGGAGCGCAGCGGAGTGAAGAATCTCGATGGCTAAAAAAAGAGAGATTCTTCGCTGCGCTTCAGAATGACAAATATTAGTCTTTTGATTGCTCTTTGGTATTAAACCGTTCCTCCCAGTAAACTCAAGCGGCAAATCTCACCAGGTTTCGGTCATGGCCTCCATCTCATCTTTCAGCTCCCGGGCCATCAACTTTTTGATGGCCTCCTTGGGGGCGAGATTTTCATGGAGAATCTTGTAGGTGGCCGTCACCAGCGGCATCTCCACTCCCAGGCGCGTCGCCAGTTGGTAGACGGCCCGGGAAGTTTTGACCCCTTCCGCCACCATGGCCATGCCGGTCAGGATCTGGTCCAAGGGAACGCCCTGGCCCAATTTTACCCCCACCTGGAAATTGCGGCTCTGGTTGCCGGTGCAGGTGAGGATCAGGTCGCCCAGGCCCGCCAGGCCGGTGAGGGTCATGGGGTTGGCGCCCAGCCGCGCCCCCAGCCGGACCATTTCGGCCAGGCCCCGGGTGATGAGCGCCGCCCGAGGATTTTCTCCCAGGCCCATGCCTGAAAGTATCCCGGTGCCGATGGCAAAGATGTTCTTCAGGGCCCCCCCCAACTCCACACCGGTGATATCGTGGGAAGTGTACACCCGGAAGTGGGGGGCGGAAAAGAGTCGCTGGATGAAGTGGGCGATCTCCCGCTGCCGGGAGGCGACGGTCACCGCGGTGGGCTGCTTCTGGGCCACTTCCCGGGCGAAGCTGGGGCCGGCCAGCACGGCATAAGGAATTTCCGCCCCCATGGCCTCCCGGGCCACCCCCTCCATGGTGAGGAGGGAGTCGATCTCCATGCCCTTGGTGGCGCTGAGCAGCACCGCCCCTGGGGGGTAATGCGGCTTCAGATCGCCTAAGGTCTGGCGGAACCCGTGGGAAGGAACCGCCATCAGGACCACCCCGGCGCCGTCCAGGACCGCCGGGAATTCCTGGGTGTAGGTGAGCCGGGAAGACAGCCGTATCCCCGGGAGAAAGGTGTGGTTGATCCGGTCCCGGCGCAGGGCCTCGCAGACGTCCGGTTCCCTGACCCAAACGCGGACGTCCTTGCCCTTTTCAGCCAAGAGCTGCGCCAGAGTGGTGCCCCAGCTGCCGGCGCCGATCACCGCGATGAACCGGCGTTCAGGAGATTCCAAGATCGGGCTCGGGCTCGGGTTCGCCGTCATCACTTTTCTCCGCCACCTTGGCCACGCTTACCACCCGCTCTTCCGGCTCCAGGTCCATGAGTTTGACTCCCTGGGTGACCCGGCCGATCAACGAGACCCCTTTGGCGATCATGCGCAAGATCTTGCCGCCGTCGGTGACCAGCATGATTTCATCGTCTTCGTTCACCTGGAGGATAGCCATGATGGGGCCGTTGCGCTTGGTGATGACCAGGCCCCGGACCCCCTGGCCCTTCCGGTGGTGCTCGGGGTATTTCTTCGGATCGGTGCGCTTGCCGAAGCCCCGCTCCGTCACCGTGAGGATGGTGCCGCCGGGACGCAGCACTTCCATACCCACTACCCGGTCCTCCGGGGCCACTTCCATGCCCTTGACGCCCCGGGCGGTCCGGCCCATGTCCCGCACCTCCGCCGAGGGGAAGCGGATGATCTTGCCGTAGCGGGTGCCGATGACGATGCTCTGGTCCGGAGAGCTCAGGGCGGCGCTCACCAGCTCGTCTTCGGGGTCCAGGCTCAGGGCGATGATGCCGCCGGTCCGGGGCCGCTGGAAGTTCATCAGGTCGGTTTTCTTGACAATGCCCCGCTGGGTGGCCATCACCAGCGAGGGGCCCGGGGTAAATTCCCGTACCGGCAGGATGGTGGCCAACTTTTCACCTTCGCCAAACGGCAGCAGGTTGACGATGGCCTTACCCTGGGCCGTTGGCGACCCGATGGGAATCTCGTGGACCTTCAACCAGAACACCCGGCCCTTATTGGTGAACACCAGGAAAAAGCTGTGGGTGGAGGCGATGTAGAGCTGGGAGACGAAGTCGTTTTCCCGGGTGATCATGCCCATGCGGCCCTTGCCGCCCCGGCGCTGGCTGCGGTAGATGGTCAGGGGGGTGCGCTTGATGTAACTCCGCAGGCTGATGGTCACCACCATCTCCTCGTCGGCAATGAGGTCTTCGGCGGTGAACTCCTGGGCCTGGGGCACGATTTCGGTGCGCCGGCCGTCGCCGTAGCGCTCCTTGAGATCCGTCAACTCCTGGGTGATGAGGGACTTGACCTGGGCCTCTTCCGCCAGGATCTGGAGCAGGCGCTGGATGGTGGCCCTGACCTCCGCGGCCTCATTAATGATCTTCTGGCGCTCCAGCCCGGTGAGGCGCTGCAGCCGCATTTCCAGGATGGCCTGGGCCTGAATCTCGGAAAGGGCGTAGCGGCTCCGAGTCTCCTCCAGGGTGACCCCCGGCTGGGCGGCCAGGATGAACAGCCCGGCCATCAACTGCTGTTTGGCCTCCGGCGGATTAGCCGCGGCCCGGATCATGGCGATAACCATATCCAGGAAGTCCAGGGCGATGAGGAAGCCCTCCAGGATGTGGGCCCGGGCCTCCGCATGTTTCAACTCGTAACGGGTGCGCCGGACAATCACCTCCCGGCGGTGCTCCAGGAAATGATGCAGCAGGTCTTTGAGACTGAGGAGCTCCGGCCGGTTGTGGACGATGCCCACCAGGTTG
>JAHIKF010000448.1 GCA_018897875.1 Pseudomonadota bacterium
ATTCGGCATCATCCCTGGTCATGGCGGCATGCAGGGGGAGGGTCACTTGCTTGGATAGAATTGCTTCGGCAACCGGAAATAAGCCGGGGCGATACCCGAATTTTTTTTGATATACCGGTTGCAAATGACACGTAGGCCAGTAGACCGATTCCAATTCATACCCCTGCTTTTCAGGGAAATAAGTTTTCAAATTCCCTACGTCAATATCGGCGTTTATCTGCACCGGATACTTATAATGGGCAGGTCGTGACTCTTCATGGAGAGGATATTTTTCCATCAATCCAGTTGAACTGACCCACTTATCATAGCAAGCAGCAATCTCCCTTCTCGTTGCAAGGAAATACTCCAAGTGTTCCAACTGGTTCAGCCCCACACAGCTTCTGATCTCATCTAAAAACCAATTGTTGCCGATGACAGTGATGTTGGCGAAATCCTCCCCAGCCCCGTGAATTCTCATGCTACGGGCATAATGTTGCAAATTTCCATCCTCGGTGATGATCATGCCGCCGGTGCCGGTAGTAATAATCTTGGTGGGATAAAAGGAAAAACACCCCGCCAGTCCGAAGGTGCCGGCCATCTTGCCGCGGTACGCCGCGCCCATGGCATGGGCGCAGTCCTCAATCAGCGGGAGGCCGTGGGCGTCACAGATAGCTTGGATCTCGGCCATTTCCGGAGGAATATAACCCGCAATATGGACGACAATGACGGCCCGAGTCTTGGGGGAGATCAGCCGTCTCACCTCTCCGGGGTCCAGAAAATAAGTTCTGGCCTGGATATCCGCCAGCACCGGGGTGGCGCCGGCAAAAATCGCCGCGTTGGGAGTGGCCAGACAGGTGTTGGTGGGAATGATGACCTCACCGCCAACCACGTCGACATATTTCAGGACTATTTCCAGAGCGGTGGTACAGGAATTCACCGATATGGCGTAAGTGCTCCGGGAATAATCGGCAAATCTCTCTTCGAATTCGGCGGTGAATTTACCATTCATGAGCCTGCCGCTGGCTAACACCGAGGCAATACGCTGCAACAGCACTTCAGGTTCAGGAAAGAGCGGTCGGGCTACTTGCAGTTCTCTTCTCATGCAGTCCTCGTTCCCAGCAATTCTTGGAAAAATTCCCTTAGGACGCTTGCCGCAAGGCGGCCACAGATGGGGTATATGGCTGAAGTTTCTCTCAAGTCATCCAGCGGCCCGCCATACTGCCCCGCGGACCAGAATGCTCTGGGGCGCCATCTCTCCCTAAGCATACAATCTCATTAATTCGTCCACCAAAGTGGACCCGTGGTAGTTACCGCACAGATTTTGCCCGTTACGCTGGAGCCTTTGCCTTAACGGATAATCGGCGGCCAACTCCCGGAGAGCGGCCGCTATCTGCCCCTCCGCCAGCTCGTCGCCGATTCCCAGGTTAACCACCGCTCCCTGGCGTGCAAAAGCCTTGGCCACCTCATCATGCAGGTCATCGTGGCTAATAACGATAGTGGGCACGCCGATAGAGAGCAGTTCATACAGGGTGTTGCCCGCAGCCGAAATTGCCATATCCGAGGCTTGCATCAAGCGGTAAAGGGTATTTCTGGGTAGATTTTCAAAGAATAAAAAATTACTGTTAAGGCAACTTCTGATCTTCTCCAATTCAGCCCGGTGTCTCTCCTGTACATGGCCTCCCAGCACAAACACGAATTTCTGCGGCAGGTTCTCCTGGGCAACGGCTCGTAAGATCTTTACGGTTAATCCATAGGGATCGCTGCCGCCTTGGTTGACCAGGACGGTATCCACCGCGGGACGAGGATCGCACGGGTGGATTCCCTGAATAGCTTCATCCCAGAAAAAGTATCGGGGTCCGATTAAATACCTGGTTTTATAGGAGGCAGCCTTTTGGTACCAGGCGGGGTCTTGCGTTACCGAGAAGTTTACTACGATAGTCGCCGCTAACTCCTTATGCTCATTATTGTCCAAGATCACGCAGGTGCTCGTTAACCTTTGATGCAGATGCCCATAAAAAGCATCTGAGCGGTGGAGTAGATCGATCACCAGATGGCTGACACGATGCTGACGGAGAACGGCAATGATCTCTTCCAGTTCGGTCTCTTCCGAGGCGCCGGCAGAAATGACATTGATATTATTAACCTGGGCTTCCCTAAACTTACTAATGGCAAAAGAGTTATTGCTGGTCAGCACCACCGGCTCAAACGCCAAATGTCTCCTTAATTGATTAATCAGGGAGGTGATCTCCATGACGTGGCCGGTGCCGATGGTGTCGCTGGCGTCTAATCTGAATCCGATGCGCAAGGTCTTATTCATGGAGGGACGAATCCATCTTCTTCACATCGATACCCTGGTGGGTATAGCGCGCCGCTTTCACCACCCGGTCTCCTAAAATAATTTCTTCTGCCTCGATAGCGCCGTCATCTGAACAGGTACGGCAGGGCTTGGTCAGCAGTCTAGTGCCCTGCTTCATTAACCGCCGCAGTTCCTGGAAAGGCTGATCCCTCCAAATGGCTTTTAAGGTTTTCTCATTGACGTTGCCTAAGATATTGCCTTCCACATAATCCGTCACGCACTGGACTACTTTGCCGTCCCAGGCAATACACATTCGCTGCCAGGGCGCCGGGCAGATATAATTGGGGTCGTGAATATAATCATTTTCCGAAATTGACCTTTGCTGGTCGGCAATAATATTGACCCGATCGGCTATGCCATCCCAAAGTTTCAAGAAGTCCGTCTCTTGTCCCCGGATGGCGGAATGCACCGATTGGATGCGAATCAGGGGTTTCGTCTGCCGCCGGCGGTCCCGATAAGCTCTGAGATATCGGATTTTCTCCAGGGTCCCCTCAAAGATCGCTGGCTTTCTGATCCGGTTGTAGACCTCGCCCATGCCGTCAAAAGAGATGCTGAGCCAATCGAGGCCACTGTCAACCAAGGCTTCGGTCAATGCCGGGTTCAGCCGCTCGCCATTGGATAAGAAGGCCACATCTCTAATACCCTGCTGCTTGGCATAGACGATCATTTCCACAATGCGGGGGTTGAGCAGCGGCTCCCCCCGCCAGCTCAGTTTGATGGAGTGGAGCGGCTCTCTCCGGCACTCGTCAATAATCTTCTTGTAAAGCTCGAAGTCCATCACCCCGGCATGAAAAATCCCGTTCTTCATCATTTCCACGGTCTTACACATGGGACAGCGCATCTGGCAGGCGCTGGAGGCCTCTACTTCCAAATGCGTCGGGAAACTCGGTACTAGAAAGAATTTGGGGAAATAGTGCCATTTAATGCGGTCTACCAAGTGAGCGAGGATATGGCCCTGCCGAAGAAAATACCGGAGATTATCCCACCTGGTGCTGATGGAGAAATAATCATGATTGATCTTGACGGCGCCTTTTTGCCTAGCCATTCTGTCTGTTCTCCTTAAAACTTCCCCGGAAGATGCACCAACGGCCTGCCGTCATAGTTCCAGACCCATTCCACGAAGTAATGCCCCGGTTTCACGAAGGCCCAGAAAATCTCCTGGAGCTTCTCCGGACACTCATTCACGTCTTTAAAGCCCCAGTCCTCTTCTGCCAGAAACGATTGGGACTCAGAGAAAAAGCCGCCCTCGCACATCATTTTATTGATATTTTTTAAAAAATCGTGGAGATTCTGGTAGACGTACCCCATGCACTCCTTGGGCACCACCAGGTCAATGGTAATCATCGGAAAATTTATTCGTTTGCCCCCAAGAACCCGGCAAGTTCCGCCACTTCTTTCAGCGTATGCTCCCAGCCATAATAGATGGGTGGGCACTGATGGTGCGCCGCAATCCAATAACTGTTGGGCACGTCGGCCTCTACCCCTTCGATGACGGGGCCTAGATCCCCTAACCCAAAAACCTGCCCGGTTTGCATCTTGAGCTGCGGATAATCAAACACGATGTATTTATAATACCCTGAAATCATCCCAGGGGGAAACTGCACCCGCCTCGCAAAAACCCGGTCATATTTGGCCGCCAGGGCCCTTTTTTCCGCTAAGATTATGGGAAGCCGCTGTAACTGGACAATCCCCAGAGCGGCGGTAATTTCATTCATCCGGTAATTGAAACCGGATTTTAGAGGATAGGTGACTTTGCCGCCGACGATTTCTTTGCCGTAATTGCGGTAGCGCTCCAGCCAATCCAGGAAACCGGCGTCGCGACTCACCACCATGCCCCCTTCTCCCAGGGGCATA
The DNA here is from genome assembly GCA_018897875.1 of Pseudomonadota bacterium. Lineage (GTDB taxonomy): Bacteria > Desulfobacterota > Desulfobaccia > Desulfobaccales > 0-14-0-80-60-11 > 0-14-0-80-60-11. The sequence goes on from JAHIKF010000448.1 coordinate 4,190, forward strand.
GTCTTGGTGGCATAAAAGGAGTAGGCCCCGGCAAACCCGTAATGGCCGCCGGTCTTGCCATTCCACCAGCCGCCATGCACATGGGCGCAGTCTTCAATTAAGTAGATGCCCCGGTCCCGGCAGAAGGCCGCGATGTCTTCAATCTGAAAGGCGATGTGCCCCCCGATATGCACCACGATGGCGGCTTTGGTCCGGGGCGTTACTTTGCGTTTCAGGTCTTCCAGGCTAAGGCAGAGATCCTCCCGGTTGCAGTCGGCATAGACCACCCGCGCTCCGGCCTTTTTCGCTGCCTGCGCGGTGGCCCAGAAGGTGTTGGCCGGGACTACCACCTCCTGATCCCCCACCTCCAGGTAGTCCAGGATCGCCAGCAGCCCGGCGCCGCCATTGGCCACCGCCCGGGCCGGCAGCCCTGCGTAGGCGCCGAATTCATCCTCGAACTGCCGCTGCATCCGGCCATCGGACCAAAAATTGGAGTCAAAAACCTCTTCCAGCAATTTAAAATAGCGGCGGCGATACTCCGGTTCAAAGGGGATGCGCATAGATGTTTCCCCTCTCAGATAAAATGAGATGATTTCGTACGGTTCAACCGGGCCAGGAGCTGGTTGAACTTGGCTAGGCGGCAGGTTGGACAATAGGTCGCACAAAACCGGCTGTCCCCCACCTGCAAGGCCTGCCGACGGCGCTCGGCCCCCAGCCAGATATCCCGGAAGGACTGCTTGCGGATATTTCCCAAGCGGCGCAGCCAGGGGTGAATATTGAGACGTCCACACAGAAAAACGCTGCCGTCGCCGCTGATCACCGTAGTCAGGCTGTGGGCTCTGCAGGGGAGGCCATCGTTGCCGGGTACGGTATTCTCCTGCATGCCATCGATGAACACCGAAAAGGCGGCGGTTTGATAACGCTTCAGGTATGCCAAGTCCTGGTGTCCCGAGGCAAGGTCGGGACAGTCAACGACCGGCCGAAACTGGATATAAGAGACGCCATAGCGGCGCAAGCGCAGCACCAGAGTCTCGAGATCGTAAAGGTTGCGATTGGTGACCACGTAGCCTACCCCCACCATGGGGCAGTGGGCGGCGAACTGATAGATATGGTGCAGGACCTTCTCAAATCCGTCATATCCCTTGAGGGCCTGGAATTCCTCGGGGGTGGAGGCGTCCAGGCTTACCCGGACCCAATGCATGGCCTTGAGTACATCCGCCGGCAGGGGAATCAGACCGTTAGTGATCAATCCGGCACCGAGACCCACCTCCGATAATTTTTCCACCACCGGACGGAAGTGCCGATGCAGCGTGGGTTCGCCCCCACCCTCCAGGACCACCCCGGCGGTGCCTCCTTCTTTGAGGTCATCGAATAAGGTAAAGAGGGTCTTGTCATCCAGATCACTATTGGATCCCTGCCGGGAACGCAAATCGGCGTCAGAGCACCAGATACATTTCAGGTTGCAACGGTTGGTGAGAGACAGTTCCACGCTGATGGGATAGGTCCGGTCCACCCCCCCATCCTGGGAATCGAGGAGGGCCTGCATTTTGGCGGGGTGTAGGAAGAGTTTTTCCAGCCCGATTTCCTGAGGGGGTGTTTCCTGCTGGTTGCTGTTGGCCAGGATAGGGTGGGCATCCAGGTAGTCGATGATCGAGTGCAAGTCCGGATCCGGCAGATGATGCGCAATATCCCGCAAGAGCCTCAGGTCCTGTTCGGTTTCCAAGGCCAACTTGAGGTTCGGCCGGGTAACGGTTGCATCTGACCGGTGGATGGAGAATAAGTGTGGGTTTTGGCGGATGAAAAGGGTTCCCGCTTCCCTTTGCTCGCTGGTCAAATCGAAGCCAGCCAGTTTCTCCAAGGTCTGGTGGCTGATTACCTCGCACCCAAGACCCCACGGTACCCCGAAGCGATGCTCGTTATAGCTGTATTCCCCCCCCAGGGCCAGATGCTTTTCTGCCAGTTCGGCCAGGGATTGGAGGTCGGTAAGGGGATAACTGCCATATACCCTGACAAAATGGTTGCACTCCAGTTGGCGGGCCGCGGCCGACAACCGGGAGATGAGATTGTCCTGGTCCCCCCGATAGATAGCGATGCCAGCGCCTTGGCCAGCTAACGCCAGAGAATCATCCTGGGTCTCGTTGCTGGTGGCCAGCAGAATCGGCCCGGGCCAGAATCCCTTCAGCCGGTTCACCAGATAGGCCAACACGGTGCAGTCATCCGTGAGGCGCGCCAGAACCTTGGAGGCAAAGAGAAGGGAGTAATTAGTGGCCTGGATGATGATGGGTAAGGGTGCCTTCGACATAAGACAGTTTACCGCAAACTATGACGCTAATCGCTTAACGGACCTAAGCACTTAGCCAAGATGAGGCAGCAGTCCTGGCTGCGCAGGTTTAAAATCGGTACTTGGGAGCTGGTTTACCGGGGTTAACCCCACAAAGTTCCTCTTTCCGGAGGCAACCCCGACTCTTGGGAAATATTATAGCACAAAATTACCTGAACAGGCGGTTTTCCCGAGGTTTTGGGCATACCAATCTGAGACCTCTGCGAAAGTCCCTGGATAAATGTTTAATAATGACGTCAACAGCCATTGTAACATATTGAATTAAATGGTAATCTGTAGTTTAGAACGAACGTTGGAGGTCGCAGATGCTGGGGAAACAGTCGGGTCAGATGGGCTTTGGCGACATGGAGGCCATGGGGCGGGTGCCCGAAGGCCATTTTCTGAAAAAGATCGACGCCCAGATTAACTGGCCGCCCGTTGATGATCGACAAAAGTGTACCACGGGGCGGGGTCAAGGCTCCGACCTTCCTCCCGCAGGCAGGTGATTACCCGGATGCCGTCCGCCAGCAGGGTGGAATCGGTGGGATGATGGATAGTGCTTTCCACTACGGTGGAATCCACCCGCACGGTTCGCCCCATCTCCAGCCAGGCAAAAGACCGAAAGGCCTTGGAGTCATCCAGATGAAAGGCCAACTCCTCATAGATCAATTCACGGTATTGCTTCAGAATGGCGCAACGCAACACCTGCTCGGCGGTCATACCGTTGCGCCCGGTATCCTGCCGCCGGTATTTCACCAAGTCGCTATAAACCGGGTCAAGGATATCCTGGTTCGCATCCAGGACCTGGGAAATAGCATCCAGTTCTTGGGTAATCTTATTGCGGGGCATGAGATTCAGCAGGTTCAGTTGCGGCTCTTTGTTCTTGCGCATGTTCCAGCCTCGGAAGGTTATCTTGTTGAAATATATCAATCGGTTACATGATATATCCTATCACTTTCCGAGAAAAATCGCGAGGGTAAAATGCCCTTTACTAAATTATTCCAGTAAATTAACGTTTCCGGATGGGAACTAGGCTAATCTCTCGCTTTTTCTGCCGAGCCTGAACCTCCTGTAACTCTCGGGTGATGGCATTCACCCATTGGCGGTTCCAGTTGGGACTGCCTAAGGCAAAATGGTCGGCAAACCGCTTCCGGGCCTCCTGCACGGCTCGGCAAAACCACCAAGAATCGATGTGGTCGTAAACCCGGGTAACTTGCCGAGCGGCGGATTGCGGCGTGTCATGCAAAATGCCTGGCTGACGCAATAGATCAAGGTAGGGTTGGGCTTCAGACCGGAAATCCCAGTATCGGGGCTCTAAGAATATGATGGAGGGAACGTTTGCGGCCATGGCCTCCAGAAAGGTGGTTCCCGGGTGGTCAAAAACGACCACCCGGGAATGGTTCATTTGAGCGCGAAAGGAATGGTCATGGCGGTCCACGGCCACATGAGGAAAGCGCTCCTCGACCTGCTCCGCTATGCCCCAGCCATAATCCCAATCTCCCCGATAAACCAGAACGCCTTGCCTTTGCGGCCCCAGCGCTTCAATAAATTCCATTATGCCCTGAATATACTTTAGCCACTGAGTCCCTAACGGGTAACTTTGAAACCGATAGAGGAACCTGGGGTAAATATTGCTTGCCAGCATAATCATGCGATGCCGATAGGACGTGCCCGGCTGCCGGGTTTTCAGAGACATTTTGGCGCCGGGCAGATCAGCTAGTCTGGGATCCTTCTCCTGTCCAGCCCACCCCCAAGCATAGAATTTATCGCTAACCTGCCGGGTATAGCGCTCGACCCCCAGCAGGCGCGAGCATCCGAAGCCGGCCCCATGCTGAAAATCGACAATTCCTCCGCCTTGTTCCACCATCTCAGCCGCCAGGAACTTGCCGTATTCATGAAACCATAAATTTCCCCAGTTTATGAGGAGTTTGGGGAGATTCCGGGAGCCATAGCGATCGAGAATCAACTCGCGGGAAGACTGGTAACCTTCTAAATATAACCCGGGAAAGTTCCGCGGCAAGGTTTGGACCAGCAGGCGCACAAAGGGATCGGTGGTAGTGGATGCCGCGGCCAGTTCCTGTCGCGCCGGGTGGTAATGATCTACCCGGCCGGGGGGAAGCTGCTGGTACATAAAACTCCCTGGAAAATCTGAGGTAAGCGCCAACCGTAACTTTACTTGTGGTGATAGGTTCTCTTTCAGTAACACCACGTCTTTATTGGGAAAAGCTATTTCCATGATAAGAGGTTCAAGTTTATGGAGAACACCCTTCAACCAACCCCAGGGATTTTTCCTGGCAGGGGGCTGGGGCCCGGCGAATGACGATGACGGTTTCTTCCTGGGGAAATCATGGCCGCTACCGGCGATTATCTGGGAATATAACTGCAAATTGTAAAGGTCACCTAACTGGAGGGCCATGAATTCGCAGTTATCCCAGGGGGTGCGGTATTCGTGCTCATCCAGCAGACAGGTCTGAAGCTCCGGGCAGAACGACAAGGCGTCGTTAATATGGACATAGTGGTCAAAAAAGACATCGACAAACCCAGACAACCAGGGGCCCAATAAGATTTGCCAATACCGTCGGCCAAAATTCACTTGGTGTACTTTATTTAACCATAGGCTCAGTTCGCCGAGGAGATGATCATGGACACCTTGGCAATAAGAAGCAGCCTGCCATAATCTTTCCCGATCATCCCAGGGATTGGGGAGGAAGAGATAGTCCCGGTGAGCCCATTGGTCATGCTGATCGTAGTGGGTACACCACGGCCCCAAAAAGAGCAGCTGGCCGGAGGGTTCCCAAAATTCCGATAACGCCGTGGTCGCCAGGAACATCGTGATCAATACACTCCAAAAAGATCTAAATAGGCCCGAACCACCTGGATAGCCGAACTTCCCTGAGACCATCGGGCTGCCAATTGCCTCAGCCGGTTTAAATCTGCCTGGGTATCCATATCCAGCTTTACGGCAGGGGAGGCAATTTTGGGGGGGGCGAACACCGGATAAATCTCAAAATCCCTGACGTAGTCCCAGAGGTAGGTGGTGACCTGCTTCAGGTCCGAGGACCCCATGGCCAGCCGGGAAAGAATTGCCAGTATCTCCCGGGAGAAGATCCCGGTTTCCAGGGGGTCAGGAATGTCGTGGTTCATCGGGGTAAGATGATAAAAATCATTGAGGCGACAGGGGTCTGCACCGTTTGGCCGCCGACTGATCTATCAATCCACGCGGTGGTCAATTTTCTCCGGAGAAAAAAGGGCTATTTAGCGTATGCCCGCACCAGCACATCCGTTTTGAACTCTCGAGCCGCGTTTCAGAACCGGGCCAGCCTATCGGAACCGCTGCCACGGAACCCCCTTGCCTTCAAAGATTGGGCCAGCCTAGTCAAGGGATCGCCTTGCATGGGCTTGGTGGTGGGAAAAACCACTTCATCAAAGAACAGGTCTGCTTGACCCGGGAGCACCCCCAATGAACCCCCGGGCGGCCACCTGAATCCATCATCATCTTACTCGGGAGCCGGGCGGAACCCATGCGGGCCTGTATTATTCCGACAATTTTCATAACGGGAAGGGATCAGGCCGCGCCTTCAAGGCCGGTTGCCCGGGTTAATATTTCCAGACTTC
>JAHIKF010000449.1 GCA_018897875.1 Pseudomonadota bacterium
AGCGTCCCTTCTGGGGCCGCTCGTAGCGGAACATGGGCCCCAGGGTAAAGAACTTTTTGACCCCGGCGCCCTTCTCCAGGCGGTTTTCCAGGACGGCCCGGAGCACCGAGGCGGTGGCCTCGGGCCGCAGCGTCAGGGAATCGCCCTTGCGGTCGGGAAAGGTGTACATTTCCTTGGCCACGATGTCGGTGTCGGCGCCGATGGAGCGGGCGAAGAGCTCGGTGCGCTCGAGCAGGGGCAGACGGATCTCCTGGTAGCCATAGAGGTCAAAGACCTCCCGGGCCACGGACTCCACCCACTGCCACCGGGAAGTCTCCGGCGGCAGGATGTCCCGCATGCCGCGAATCGCTTTAATCATGTTGGCTTATCCCCAAATTTACCCGTAAATAATAAAAATAACCTTTAAGGGGAGGGACTGTCAAGGTGATTTGCGGCGTCGGAGATCTATCCTGAACCGGGGGTTTCCCCTGATGCCTCTGCCTTGACAACTAATGAGCCCCATGGTATTTATGTTCTTAATTGACCAAACCCCAGGCAATCCGGAACCCGGTGAAAATCCGGGGCGGTCCCGCCGCTGTAATCGGGGACGGAGAAGGTTAAGGCAATTGTCGGCCACTGCCGGAGGCTTATGACAAACCCCGGTGGGAAGGCTGACCTCCTCCGGCTGATCCGAGAGCCAGAAGACCTGCTTGGCGGTTTTTTGTAAGTTCGGCTACTCCTGATGGTAAAGGGAGTTCCATCCGAAGGGATGGGACTCTTTTTTTTGTTTTTGGGTGGGGTGACGTAACATAATCCCCCCTAACCCCCCTTTAGAAAAGGGGGGAATAAGGAAGGCTTCCGTAGCGGCAGAAAAGCGGGCGGACACACAGGTCCGCCCCTACGAGCCGCGCCATCTATTGAACAGCTTTTACCCCGGCGGCCGTTGAGCAAATCCGGCCTGGCCGGCAAACCACCCGAGGAAGGAGGACATTTATATGGCAAAATCTAAGAGTAGCACCGCAAAACCCATCAGCATCCGTTACACCTGCGCCCCCAACGGCGACCAGGTGGGCCTGTCCCATTACCTCATGGCCGACGCCAAGAAGGCTAAGTAGGCATGGGTCAGGAAGTTTCGCCTCTGTGGGGTCCGGCGGGAGTCCCGGTGAATGCCGGGGCCGGGCCCCATTTCGATGTGTTAGAGGTGGGCCACGACGACTTCGTGGCCCTGATCAACGCGGACACCGCCTTCTGGGTGCTGGCTCCCCGGGACCAGGCGTTGGACTATCTTTTAGGACCGGAACTGCCCCAGGTCTTTCTGGAAAAAGAAGCCCGGTTGGCCTCGGACCTCAACAACGTCCGCTTCGGCCTGCTGCCGTCCGCGGTCTATTTTAACCCCACGGAGCGCTGCAACCTGGACTGCGGTTACTGTTACCTGCCCCGGGAGGCCCGGCGCACCGGCGTGCACATGGAGCCGGCCCGCCTCATGGAGTCCCTGGCGATTTTACAAGATTTCTTCAAGAGCACCCTGCCGGAGGGCGCCCGGCCCCAGCTGGTGTTTCACGGCAGCGAGCCCCTGCTGGCCAAGGACGCGGTCTTTGCCGGGATCGAAAAGTATGGCGCCTACTTCCGCTTCGGGGTACAGACCAACGCCACCCTGCTGGATGCGGAGGCCAAAGACTTTCTCATGGCCCATGGCGTGGGCATCGGGCTGTCCCTGGACGGCCCCAGCGCCGCGGTGGCCGACCGCACCCGGCGCACCTGGGGCGGGACCGGCGTCTTCGCCGAGACCGTCAAGGCCCTGGAAGACCTGGTGGATTATCCGGGTCTGAACCTCATCACCACGGTGACCAAAGAAAACGTCCGGCATCTGCCGGAGCTGGTGGATTTCCTCCATGCCCGGGGGGTAGGGAACGCCCTGCTCAACCCGGTGCGGGGCACCCAGTTGGGCGGCCGGGATCTGATGCCGGATCAGGCGGAGCTGGCCCACTTTTTCTTCAAGGCCCTGGACCGGACCTATGAGCTGGCCCAGGCGACCGGGCGCAAAATGGTCATCGGCAACTTCGCCAACCTGCTGTTGGGGCTGGTGGCGCCGGGGGCCCGGCGGCTCATGTGCGACATCTCGCCCTGCGGCGGCGGGCGCTGCTTCTTTGCGGTGGGGGCGCATGGCGAAGTGGCCCCGTGCAGCGAGTTCTTGGGCCTGCCGGAGTTTCACGGCGGCAACCTCTGGGAGCAATCAGTGCCGGAGTTGCTGGCCACCCCGCAGTTCAAACAGATAACCACCCGGGTGGTGGAGGGCTTCGCGCCCTGCAACCGCTGCGCGGTGCGCCACGTTTGCGGGGCGCCCTGCCCGGCGGAGGTCTATGCCATCAACGGGCGTCTGGACGCCCCGGCGCCGCTGTGCGATTTCTACACCGCGCAGGCGCAATACGCCTTCCGGGTCATCGCCCAGGGCCGCCTGGACGACTATCTCTGGGACGGCTGGCGGGACGGCTTGGAAGAAATCGTGTTGTTGTGATCGACGGGAGCCGGGCCAGGGCCTGCGAGGTTGACCCGGCTATCCCCACCCCAGCGGTCTGAGCCGCATCCGGTTGATTCGAAGGTAAAACCTTTCTCAGTAAATAACTTCACGCAAATATCCACCACCCCAGGGTCGTAAAGGATGCCCTTCTTCTCGGTAATTTCTTTCAGGGCCGCCTCGGTTCCCAATCCCGGGCGGTAAGGTCGGTGGGAGGACATAGCTTCCACCACATCGGCCACTGCCAGGATTCGTGCCTCGAGAAGTATTTCTGATCCGGAGAGGCCTTTGGGATATCCGGAGCCATTCAGCCGCTCATGATGCTGGACCACGATTTTGGCCACATCACAGGGAAAATCTATCTCCTTAAGGATATTATAGCCGGCCTCCGCATGGGTTTTTATGATGTTAAATTCATGCTCACCGATCTTACCGGGTTTCGTAAGGATCTCGGCCGGAACCGCGATCTTGCCGATATCATGGAGAAAACCAATAATTCGCATCCCCTCGATCTTTGCTTCGCTAAACCCTATTTCTTTAGCGATGGCGCAGGCCAGGTCCGTAACCCGCCTCTGGTGGCCGACGGTATAGGGGTCGCGCATTTCTAAGGCGGAGGTTAAGGCCCTGACCGTGGCGTGTACGGTTTTTTTCAATTTCTCAACCGTTCTCTTGAGGGCAACCTCCCCTTGCTTGCGTTTACTGATATCGAAAAAAACTCCGCTCACATACGTGAAAACCCCTTCGTCATCACAAACGATATGGCTTCTTTCTTGAATCCAGATCGGTTTTCCATCCTGACGCCGTATGCGGTATTCCCTGAGATAGGGCTTGCAGCCTTTTAGGGCCGCGGCGAATTCCTGCTTAGCCTCGGGCCGGTCTTCATCCAGGATCAAATCCGTCCACTTCAGCGCCCGGGAATCGAACTCCTGTTTAGGATAGCCGGTCATTTCTTCCACCTTGTCGTCAAACAGATCGATGGAACCGTCCAGATATCCTTTGAATACTATGGCCGGTAGATTTTTTACCAATAACCGAAATTCCTGCTCGCTCCGCTGCCGCGCCGCCTCGGCGTCCCGGCGGACAATGATGCCGGCCAGGGTGTTGGCAATCGCGGCTAAGAATTCTGTCTCTTGGGGAGAGTGGCGATGTCCCGCTTTCACATAGAGGTTTATCACCCCCAATACCCGATCGCCGAACAGGATCGGCACGCAATAGTGACCATGCGGGAGCATTCCTTCAGTCCGGATTGTATGGCGTTCATCGAGGCCGTCAGCAAACTGGATCTGTCGGGAGGATGCAGCTAACCCGCAAAGACACCGGCCAAAGGGGATCCGGCGGCAAGCTTCCAGGATCGGGCTCGTCATCCCCTTTTGCGCCTTCATCACCAGTACCTCAGGTTGATCTTCCACCAGGAAAATGCTGCCTTTGGACTCCAAGGCAATCCAGTCTATCGTATTGGACAAATCCAGAGTGCGGTGCAGGAGTTCATCGAGGGGGATATCTTCCAGCGAGAACTGCAGGAGGGCAGTGATTACTTTCTGCTTGTCATAGGTGCGCTTAAGATTATCCACTGCTTCATCAAGCTCAGGTGAATCTCCGGTCATGCTGCACCCCCGGTAACCCCCAGTGGGGATCAGGCCACTGGACAGTAGCCTCAGGGTATTGATCGGTCTTAAGCGGAAATGTATTAAATTCAGGCAGGGAGAGATCCTTTACCCTGGCATCTATCCGCCACAGGCAACATGGCCCTCAGACGTGGCGCGGGCCCGGGACCCGATCGGCCGCGGATCGAAGCCAAGCCGGTTCCCGGGGCGGTCTCCAAGCATTCCCTCGCCTCGCCCCCGTCTTCGGGCTCAGCGCCGGCAAACCGCCTCAGAACTGAATCTCAAACAGGGAACTGATGGAGTCTTCCTGGTGAATGCGCACGATGGCCTGGGCCAGGAGGGGCGCCACCGACAGCTGCACGATCTTGGGGCACTTTTTGGCCGCCTCGCTCAAGGGAATGGTGTCGGTGACCACCAGGCGGTGCAGGGGGGAGTTCGCGACCCGGGAAACCGCCGGCCCGGAGAGCACGGCGTGGGTGCAGCAGGCGTTGACGTTGCGGGCGCCTTGCTGGACGATGACCCCGGCCGCTTCGCTCAAGGTGCCGCCGGTGTCGATGATATCATCTAAAATGACCACATACTTGTCCAGGACCTCGCCGATGAGATTCATGGCCTTGGCCTGGCCCGGGGCATCGCGGCGCTTGTCGATCAACCCGAGGGTGGCTGCCAGACGCTTGGCGTAAGCCCGGGCCCGGGGAACCCCCCCGGCATCCGGCGACACGATGGCCAGGTCGTCCTGAAAATTTTCCCGGATATAGGGAATCATGACGGGGGAAGCGTAGAGATTGTCCACCGGGATATTGAAAAAGCCCTGGATTTGCCCGACGTGCAGGTCCATGGTAAGAATGCGTTGGGCCCCGGCGGTAACCAGGAGGTCGGCCACCAGTTTGGCGGTGATGGGCACCCGGGGCGCCACCTTGCGGTCCTGGCGGGCATAGCCGAAATAGGGGATGACCGCGGTGATCCGCCGGGCCGAGGCCCGCTTCACCGCGTCGATCATGAGCAGGAGTTCCATCAGGTTGTGGTTGGTGGGAGGACAGGTGGACTGGATCAGGAAAACGTCCCGGCCCCG
>JAHIKF010000450.1 GCA_018897875.1 Pseudomonadota bacterium
AGGAATGTGTGGCCGGCCGCCGGTGGCCAGGATCGTCACCCCGTGCGCCACTTCCACGTCGCCTGCCGGAGTGGCCAGCATGGTTCGAAAATTGCCGACAAACCCTCCGGTCCCCTTCACCTGGGCCTGATTCGCAACTTGAATCAGCGGGTGGCGTTCCACGGCCTGGATTAAGGTTTGCAGATATTCTTTGTACCGATAGCCTCGGGAACTCAACGCCGGATTTTTTGCCTGACCTCCCAGGCGGTCGGCCTTTTCCGCCAGATGCACCGGGAAACCCATGTTCGCCAACGACAAAGCCGCTTCCATGCCGGCCACCCCCCCGCCCACAATCAGGGCACTTTTGGTGACCGGAAATTTCTCTTTCTGGAGTGGTTCCAGGGTGGCAACCCGGGCCGCGGCCATGCGCACCAGGTCCTTGGCCTTATCCAAAGCCGCCTCGGGTTCCTGCCGGTGCACCCAGGCATCCTGGTCCCGGATGTTGGCCATCTCCAGGAGATAGGGGTTCAGACCGCCTTCCCTGAGAGTCTCCTGGAACACGGCCTCATGAGTACGGGGGCTGCAGGAAGCCACCACGATGCGGTTCAGGTTATACTCGCCGATGCGGTCCTTGATATTCTTGGCGCTGTCCTGGGAGCAGGTAAAAAGGCTGGTTTCCGCATGGATAACGCCGGGCAGGGTGGCGGCGTACTCCTTGAGGGCCGCCACATCGATGACCCCGGCAATGTTGGTGCCGCAGTGACAGATGAAGACCCCGGTCCTAAGTTCCTCGTTGGTCACGTCCCGTTCGGGGTAGGCCGGTTTCTGCACCGCTAGGCTGTGCCGCGCCTCCGCCAGGAATTCGCCGGCGGCCGCGGCGGCCGCCGAGGCTTCGGTGACCGATTGGGGGATGTCCTTGGGGCCCTGGAAGGCGCCGCAGACGAAAATGCCCGGCTGACTGGTGGATACCGGGGCAAAGGGGGAAGTCCGGGCGAAGTGGTTCGCATTCACCTCCACTCCCAGGCGGCAGCTCAACTCCACCACCTCCGGGGCCGTCTCCAGGCCCACGGACAGGACCACCAGATCGAAGGTCTCAGTAACTATCCTGCCGTCTTCGGTGATATAACGCAGCAAGATCTCGCCCGTCCCTGGAACCTGGTTGAGGCTGTGCACCCGGGAGCGGATGAAGCGCACGCCCTGGTCCTGGGCGCGCTGGTAGTACTTTTCGAAGTCCTTGCCGGAAGTGCGCATGTCCATGAAGAAAACCGCGGTGTCCAGGGGCTCCCGGCTGTGCTCCCGGGCAATGAGCGTCTGCTTGACGGCGTACATGCAGCACACTGCCGAACAATAGGTGTGGTCCTGGGGATGCAGGTCCCGGGAGCCGACGCACTGGAGCCAGGCGATCTTCCGGGGCTTTTTCTTGGGATCGGAAGGCACTACCAGATGGCCCCCATACGGCCCCGAGGCCGACAGTATCCGCTCGAATTCCAAGCTGGTGACTACGTTAGGGAAAGAAGCGTAATGATAAGGCAGGTAGTACCTGGGGTTATAAGGCCGCAAACCTGAGGCCAGGATAATCGCGCCCACCTGGATTTCCATCCCGACATCCCCCTGGGAGAAGTCCACCGCGCCGGTGGGGCAGAACTTCTCGCAGGCTTTGCAGGTCCCCTTTTTGAAATAGATGCAGGTATCCGGATCTATGGCATACTTGAGGGGCACTGCTTGGGGATAGAGCAGGTAGGCCGCTTTTCGCTTATTCAGACCCTGATTGAATTCGTCCGGGGCTTTTTGGGGGCATTTCTCGGCGCACAGGCCGCAGGCGATGCACTTCTCCGGGTCAATAAACCGGGCTCGCTGGCGCAATTGGACCGCAAAATTACCCGGCTTCCCCGAAATCCCCAGGATGTCGGTAAGGGTGTATAATTTAGTGTTGGCGTGCCGGCCGACCTCGACCAGCTTGGGCGAGATAATTCACATGGCGCAGTCGTTAGTGGGAAAGGTCTTGTCCAACTGGGCCATGACCCCGCCAATGGCTGGCTGTTTTTCCACCAGGTGGACAAAATAGCCGGCGTTGGCCAGGTCCAGGGCGGCCTGCATCCCGGCGATGCCGCCGCCCACCACCATCACCGCTCCCACTACTTTTTCGTTTTTAAATTCCAAGACCTTGCTTTCCATAGGGAACCTCTCAAACAGACGTCCCAAAATCCCCGGTATGGATAAGGAGGCAGGGGGGAACCAGCGAGGTTCAAGCCACCATCTTTTCCCTCTCCACCTGGGCTTTTTGCTTCTTCAGGTCAGAATAGTGCAGCACTTTCGCCAAGGCCTCTTTCTTGAGGTTGGGTTTGGTTTTGCGATCATACTCCTCGATGTATCTTCCCATGGCCCTGGTCATCAGGGTTTCCCCCACCTGGGAACGGGTGATCACCGTGGTCCACCCTTCTTCGGCCCCGATTCCGCCGAAGGACAGGTCGGCAAATTCCGCGGCGTAGTCCAAGCAAAAATTACAGGCATGCCGTTTCATGAAGTCCAGTTTATCCAGGGGGATATAACGCACCTTCCCATTGTGCAAATGGACCATAAGGTCTTCTTTCAGGTTGATTTTACGGACCTCAGCCCATGTGAAGTTGCCCAGGTCTTCCAGTTGACGACGCTCCGGTTTACCGAACATAAAGTTGCCGGCGCAGAAAAGACCGAAGTAATATTTGATGGACTCGGTGGGCACGACCCCCATGACCTCCATGCGCCGCAAGGTGTGGATCTGACAAGGAGTTCCCACCATCGCCACCCGGGTCAGACGTTTTTTGGCCACCTGTTCGAGCTGGGCGACTGAAGGGGAATAAGTGGAATAGACTTGGGAAAAACGTTGCATGCCATGGGAGGTGTCGAAATGAAACCCGGCCGCAGCTAAGAGGTCCTGCCGGGTGAGCGCCAGCCAGGGTTCTCTTTTGAAGGGCACGGCCTTTTTGGCGACAATGGCGCCGTCAATGTGCCCTTTGTCCAGCAGGCCGAGCAACAAGCCGGTCACCACCCCGCCGTCCGTGGCGTGGGCCCGCACTGCCGGATCCAGGGACCGGGCCACCGTGGTGCCGATTGTCCGGCCCATGGGTGCGCTCCAGGAGACGTGTTTTCGGGTTTCTTCCTCATGTTCGGTGATTTCCGGACAAATCGCATAACAGATGCCGCATTCGATGCACTTGTCCCGGTCTTGGTAACGGGGTCCGCCGTCTTCATCCATTGCCAAGGCCCCGTAATTGATAGCGGTGCAGAACGTGACGCAGCCGCCACAGTGGTGACAAAGGCCCGGTTCTTGGACCTCTTTGACCAGATCGGCAAAGGTTTTCATAACCCCTCCTTATGGGCCATTACAGTCTGGCCCTCGCCTCAAACGCCATAGGCGATGGGCCAACCGAACTCTTGAGCCCAAAGCCTATGGCCTACCCATAACCCATGGCCGCAACCCCTTTTTTAAGCCTTGCCCATGGCATAAATGGGGTACCCTTTTTCCCAACCCTTGGTGATGATCCGGCCGTCTCTGGTCAAATCAGTTAGGGTCGGGGTGATATTTTTCACCGGCTCGCCCATGATCCGGGCCAGGTCGGGCGGATTAAGGGGCTGGTCCTGCAAGGCCTTGAAGATCCGGGAGACGGTGTATTCCTCCTTGAGCACGTCCAACATGGTCTCATCCGCGTCCACGGCATTGAACTGGGAGCCGGGGAATTCTTTCTCTCCGGGCCGCCGCAAGCTCGTGCCCAAGACCCAGCGCACCCGGGGCCGGTGCATGGTGGCGTGAATGGCCCACAGCTTGGCTTTGGTCTTGTCATCCCCGGGGAGAGCCGGCAGTTTTTCCATGGCGTCCATGTGGGATTCCACCATGCGCACGAAGGATTCCGGCTCATTGACCTCCACGTAGCCTATGGAGATGCGCCGCCGCTCCAGGTCGGCCAGGGAGAGGAGCTTTTTCATGGCGTTGACTCGATACCAGCAGTGGTCCACCCCATAGTGGTAATGGCAGGAGTGTTTGGGCGTGCAGCCGGCCAACAGAATGCCCTTGACCCCGTTCAAAAAGGCCATGGACAGGATGGATGGATCCAGCGATCCCAGGCAGTTCACCGAGACCAGGTTAATGCCGCTGGGGTAGGTGAGCCCCTTGACTGCAGCCTGTTCCGCGGAGGCCAATCCACCCCAACCGCAGACAAAGCCCAGAATTTCATTTTCCTGCATCCGGGCCAGGATTGCCTTGACCCGGGCCTCCAGTTGCTGGGCGGTGTTGTTGACGACCTTGATGGCTTCGTGGGGACAGGTGGCCGCACAGGTGCCGCCGCCGCTGCAGAGGTGATTGTCCGTCTCCCGGGGCACCGGGCCGCTTCCTGGTTTGACGTGTTCGATGCCGCCGCAGGGACAGATTTCCGTACAGAGGCCGCAGCCCTCGCAGAGGTCTTTATCCACGTGCACCACCACCGGACTCACCAGTCTGCCCTGGAGGGCCTTTTCCCGCAGATTCAAGACCCCGCGAGCCGCCTTTTTGCCCTGCTGTAAAACCTCGTTCAGGTCGCAGGCGCCCCCGGCCGACCCGGTGAAAAAGAGGGACTCATCGGGAATCTGATCCGGCCAGAATTTGATATTACTCTTTTGCAGCCGGCCTCCGTTTTCCGGGTAGATAGGCAGCCACCGGAGCAGTTCCTGGGCTTTGGCGGCCGGCTCTCCCGGCGCCCCAGGCACCACCAGGGTGTCCCACTCCACTTCGTGTTCCAGGTTGTCCGCGGGGCTCACAAAGCTCACGTAGCCGGACTGGACCACCGGGTGCACCTCCGGGGCGTAGGACATCAGCCCGATGCCTTGGGCTCGAGCCTCCACCAGGTCGGCGCCGGTGAGGGGCAGCGTGATGTTGGCCGGATACAGGACGATGGGTTTGACCTGGGGGTGTTCCCGGGCCAATACCTGGCTGTCCCGCCAGGCCGCCATCGCCGCCAGTTCCTGGGCTTCTTTGCCGTGCTGAGGGCTGTTTACCCAGAAGACCATCTTGCCCGGTTTAAAGTCGGCCTGGTCACCCTGGCCCAGCCTTTCTTCCAGGTCCAGCAGGTCGCAGACCCGCACGCCGCCTCCGATATAATCGATGTTCCCCGGACCGAACTCCCGGTCCAAGGCTACGATGATGGCGGCGCCGGCCACCTCGGCCACACTGCCGTCAGGCTGCTTAAGCCCCACGCGGTAGTCGCCCACGCCGCCGATGATGTACTCTATAGGCTGATCCGGCATCACCCTGACCAGGGGACTGGTAAATACCTCCCGCAGGATTTCCGCCATGTCTTCGCAGTAGATGCGGCAACCGGGAAAGGTCCAATGGAGTTCGTCCAGAACCCGTTCAGCAGTTTGAGCTTTGGCGAACAAAGCACTCTCCATGCCCTTGCGTGCCAGTTGCTGGGATGCGATGAAGCCGGAGACGCCGCCTCCCAAAACCAGAATCGGTCCTTCAAAGGTCAACGACGCGGGTTCATAAGGCTCCAGGAGACTGAGGCTGGCCATACCGCCGGCGATCAAGGCTGTGGCCTTGCGGGCCAACTCCTGGGGTGAGGCCTCGTGCACCGCGGCCACGTGGTCTTTCAGGTTGATCATCTCTACCTGGTGCTTTTCGATCCCCACCTCAGCCAGGCCGGCGGTAAATCTCTTTTTCATGACCCGGGAGGAACACCCCCCCACCAGGATGCGGTCCAACCCCTTGGTCTGGACTTTCTGCCGCATGACCGCCAACCCCGGAGCCAGGCAGGGGTAAGGGTAGACCCCCAGGTGGGCCCAGGGCTCGTACTGGAGCAGATTGCCCACCTGCGCCAGGTCGATGCGGTTGCTGATCTTGCCCCCGCACTCGCACAGGAAGATGCCAATTTTGCAGTCGGTATTCATGACTTTCTCCTTCATAGGCCTGGGGCCTCAGGGCATGAGAACTTTACCCCTTAACCCGCTGGAACACCTGATCCATGGCCCCGGTGGGACAGATATAGGTGCACGTGCCGCACCCCAGGCACTCTTTACTGGCCGCGTTGAACGGGCTGGTGATCGCCTTGCGCAGCCCGCGGTTGCCGAAGGTGAGGACCTGCACGCCCACCACTTCCTGGCAGGCCCGCACACACAGACCGCAGAGATGACAGGCGAAATCCACCCCGGCTTTTTTAAACCTCGAGGGGGTTACCCCAAAGGTCTTGGCCAGTTCCTGGATTTTGGGCGACTCCGGGCTTTCGTCCAGCAGCAACTGGATGATCCAGCGGCGCACGTTGGCCACCCGGGGCGATTCCGTCTGTACTTGAATGCCCGGCCGGATGGGGTACATGCAGGAGATCACCACCCGGGAGCGTTTGCCGTCGTTCACCTCCACCACGCACAGGCGGCAGGCCCCGTAAGGCTCCAGCGCGCCGTGGTGGCAGAGGGTGGGAATCTCTATGCCGTTCCATCTGGCCACTTCCAGGATGGTCCAGCCGTCTTGTCCCCGGACTTCTTTGCCGTTGATGGTAAAGGTGATCATGATCCCTCCTTTCAGGCCACCGCTACCGCCCCGAACTTGCAGACCTCGAAACAGGCGCCGCACTTGATGCACAGGGAGGTGTCCAGCGAATGGGGTTTCTTCTTGTCCCCGGTGATGGCGTCCTGGGGGCATTCCGCCACGCAAGCGGTGCAGCCGTTACACAACTCCGGGTTGATGGTGTAAGTGATTAATTCCTTACAGACCGCGGCGGGACACTTTTGCTGGAGAATGTGGGCCTCGTATTCTTCCCGGAAATACCTCAGGGTAGTGAGGACCGGATTGGGGGCCGAGCCGCCCAGGGCGCAGAGGGAGCCGTCCTTTACCGCCTCAGAGAGGGATTCCATCTCATCCAGGTCCGCCAGGGACCCCTTGCCGGCGGAAAACTCTTCCAGAATCTCCCGCATGCGCTTCAGGCCAAGGCGGCAGGGAATGCACTTGCCGCAAGATTCGTCAATGAGGAAGTCCAGGAAAAACTTGGCCACGTCCACCATGCAGGTGGAGTTATCCATGACGATCATGCCGCCGGAGCCCATAATGGCGCCGGCGTCCCAAAGGGAGTCAAAGTCAATGGGCAGGTCCCAGTGCTCTTTGGGGATGCAGCCCCCAGAGGGGCCGCCGATCTGGATGGCCTTGAATTCCCGGTTTTCCGGCACCCCGCCACCCACCTGCATCACCAGGTCCTTGATGCTGACACCCATGGGAACTTCCACCAGCCCCACGTTCTTTACCTGGCCCACCAGGGAAAAGATCTTGGTGCCCTTGCTGCCTTCGGTGCCGATGTCCCGGTACCAGTCTGCGCCCTTGCCGATGATTACCGGCACGTTGGCCCAGGTTTCAACGTTGTTCAGGTTCGAAGGGCGGTTCCATAGCCCTTTGTCAACGGTATGGACGTATTTGGCTCGGGGTTCACCCGGTTTACCCTCGATGGAGGCCATCAGCGCCGTAGACTCGCCGCAGACGAAAGCCCCGCCTCCCAGGTTGAGCTTGATATCGAAGTTAAAGCCGGTGCCGAAGATGTTCTCCCCCAGCAGGCCGGCTTCCCGGGCCGAAAGGATGGCCCGTTGCAGAGTCTTGACCGCCAGAGGGTACTCGGCCCGCACATAGATGTAGCCCTCGCTGGAGCCGATGGCGTAGGCGCCGATGAGCATTCCTTCCAGGATGGCGTGGGGGTCGCCTTCGATGAGGCTCCGGTCCATGTACGCACCCGGGTCGCCTTCGTCGGCGTTGCACAGCACATACTTGGGCCAGCCCTGGGCCTTGCGGCACGAGGCCCATTTGACCCCGGTGGGAAAGCCGCCGCCGCCCCGGCCCCGGAGGCCCGCAAAGGTCACCACGTTGATGACCTCCTCCGGGGTCATGGTGGTCAGGGTTGTATAGAGGGGAAAATAGCCGCCCCGGGCGATATAGTGCAGCAGATTGTCCGGGTCGATGAAGCCGCAGTTGCGCATGGCGATGTGGCGCTGCAGTTTGAAGAAGTCCAGGTCTTCATAACGCGGGGTTTTGGCCAGGAAGCCCTTCAGCTTGCCCTTAAAAAATTTGCGCGGCCCGCCGTTCAAAACCATGTCATCCATATCCAACCGGGCCATGATCTGTTTTTCCGGGATGCGGCCCGCGGCCAACTCCTCCCAGAGGGCTCCGGCAATTTCAGGCGTCACCTCTCCATAAGTAATCCGAGGCTTTCCCGGAAAGATGGCATCCACCAGAGGCTCCTTATAGCAGAAGCCGATGCAGCCGGTCTTTTCCACCACGCCGTCCCAATGCTCTTGCTGGGCCTTCTTGTGGAGCAGGTCGTAGACCCGCTGGGCTCCAGCGGCACGCCCGCACGTGGCCATGCCCACCAGAATCTTGGGTTTGTCCGGGTAAAGCTGATTCAGCCCGGTTCCTTTTGCCTTTTGCAAGTCGTCGATGCTGGTTATCTGCATGGCCGTTACCTCGTGCGATACGTCCGGAGCAGGTGCCCCGCCTTCCGCTGGCTGAGGTTGCCGTGAATCTCCTCATCCACCTGGGCCACCGGGGCCATGGAGCAGCACCCCAGGCAGCGCACCTGGCGCAAGGAGAACTTGAGGTCCCGGGTGGTGCCTTCCTGGCCGGTAATCTCTAATTCCCGCCGGAATTTTTCATAGACGTTATGGGCCCCCCGCACGTGACAGGCTGTTCCCAGGCACACCGCGACGTCATGTTCACCCTGAGGTTCAAGGCTGAAGGTTTTGTAGAAGGTGGCCACCGCCCATCCCCGCGAGAGCGGCACGCCCAAATGGTCGCATACGGCCGTCATGGCCTCGGGGGGAAGGTACTTGAACTTGGCCTGGACATCCTGGAGGGCGCTGATGAGGTGTTCCGAACTGGGGGGGTAATGCTCCAAGATATTTTCCAGGGCTTTAAAAGTCACACTCATAAACCTTTCCTCCTTTACCGGGGATTTTCCCTTGGCAGACAATATAGCAAGGAAAGGGCCACATTTATAACTATCTGATATTATTTATTAATAAGGAAGAAGGGAGAAAATCGCAGAAAAAAAGAGACAGATTATTCGCGGAAATAAAACATTTTCAGAGGGCTATTGTAATAATATAATTAATTCAATTGGTTAAGCTATTGATAAAAATGTCGCAGAAATCAAAGCCGTTTTATTTTTGATGACCCCGAAGTTTTAAAGAGGCAAAAAGTGTTGCAGAAATGAAATGGCGAAATTGGATAGGATGATTTATTCTTAATTTTCGCAGGGTTATTTCTTTGAAAAGAATGTTTCAATATTGTCACATGTATTAATTTTTAAAGTCCTTGTCACTGATTTTGTATACTCGCATTTTGCGCCACAGTTTGCTGCGGCTGATCTTGAGCATCCGGGCCGCCTCTTGCTTGCTGCCCTGGGTGATCTTCAGGGCCATGAGAATGGTTTTCTTCTCCAAGGACTCCAGAGGGCTCACGGACCCTTCGGTCAAGGGCAACTCCAGTTCCCGGCCCACCCAGGCGGATTCCAGGCGGGGGAGATGCCGTTCGGTAATGAGGGGGCCTTTGGCAAAGACGAAGCAGTATTCCAGGACGTGTTCAAGTTCCCGGACATTGCCGGGCCAGGCATGGCGGCAGAGGATCTTCATCACCTTGGGGTCCACCCCCCGCACCCGCTTGTTGAATTTGCGGTTGAGTTGCTCCAGGAAGTATTTGACCAAAATGGGAATATCCTCCCGTTTTTCCCGGAGCGGCGGTAGATCAATGGGCACGGTGAAGAGCCGGTAATACAGGTCATCCCGAAACCTGCCCTGTTGCATGGCTTTCTTCAGGTCCACGTTGGTGGCCGTTACGACTCTGGCTTCCAAAGTGATTCTCCGGGTGCCGCCCACCCTCATAAAAATCTTTTCTTCCAGGACGCGCAGCAGCTTTACCTGGAGTTCGGGCTTGAGGTCGCCGATCTCATCCAGAAACAGGGTGCCGCCCTTGGCCAGTTCGAACAGCCCCGGCTTGCTGCTCACCGCCCCGGTAAAAGCCCCTCGCTCATACCCGAATAACTCGGATTCCAGCAAAGTATCGGGGATGGCCGAGCAATTCAGAGCCAGAAAAGGCCCCTTGGATCGGGGACTGTAAAGGTGAAGGGCCCGGGCCACCAGTTCCTTGCCGGTGCCCGATTCCCCCTGGATCAACACATTGGATTCCGAGGCGGCGATCACCGGCAAGCTATGAATAATCTCCTGCATCCGGGGGCTCACCCCCACGATATCGGCAAACGGCTTGGCCTCGAGCTTGTGCGCCTCCAGTTCCGGACAGGTCAGATGGTGAAAGGTCTCCACCCCGCCCATAACCAGATTGCCCGAATTCTTGAGCTGCGCCGTATGAACCAGGATGAGTTTTTTCAAGCCGTGTTTGGTGGTAATTTCCACCTCCCGGTCCAACAGATTTTCCCCGGTGCTCATGGAGATGCGCATGGGGCAGTCTTTCTGGCACAAATCGGCGCGAAAAATGTCCCAGCAGAACTTGCCCACCGCTTCCTCCGAGGTGAACCCGGTGATTTCCTCCGCCCTGAGGTTGAAGTACACAACTTGCCAGCGGGTGTTGACCAGAAATACGCCTTCGGGGAAGTGGTCTAGAATGTCGGAGTAGCTGAGGTTCAGAAACTTCAGGGAGGGACTGCGGTCTCGGCTATTTTTAGATTCCAGGGAGACGATCGAACCATGATCTCTTCTCCTCTCTTATATGCACCTGGCATATCAAGGGACTGTGCGCCGGTTCTCAATAAGGACGGACTAACTTACGCAGGAGAGCAAAAAAATCAAGACAGGGTGAGCACTGTTCTCTTTTCCCTTACCCACCTTATATAGCAATCTTTATGCCAATTCAAGAAATTTATTTCCACGGCGCTTCTGCAAAAGTCGAGTAGCACGGGGGAATCTCACCCCCACGCTCTCACAGATAGGAGGGCCGCTGGCGTAGCGCTAAAAGCTTCGGTGGGACCGTAGCACAATTTCAGACATTAGACAAAATATTGACTTATACCGTGTTCGTTTTGTAGGGGCGGGTTTGAAACCCGCCCCTACGAGTGATATCAATAGGTTATCTGGATAATTTGTTTCATTTCAAAGGGAACATGGTATTAATCGTCCGGGAGCTAAGTTTAGTAAGGAAGAAGGATGCACTGCGGGAAGATAAGTGCATGCTTGAGAAAGCTGTGTGAGACTTCATGTGAGAAAATGATTCCAAAATCGGCCAAAGGGTGGAAAATTCGCCAAAATGTGGAATTGATAAACCAAGCCTTTTCAACATGTTGCAATAAATCGAGGAGGTTGTGAAGCTCAGGGTTGATGCTTTGGGAGCAGGAAGTCGGCGGTTCGAATCCGCCCGCCCCGACCAGTTATTTCAATTAGTTGCGGCTCATGGCCTCCATGGGCCGCTTTTTGGGGTGCGACTCTGCTTCCAGACTCGCCATTGCCTCCCGCAGTTGGGGATCAACTACCCGCACGTACCTTGCCGTGGTGGCCTGGCTCTGATGCCTGAGCCGGCGGCTGCGGCTCCATCGCCGGACCGTCCGCCCCTTTACGTTCACCTCCTCCCAGCGCCATCGCCAGATTTCATCAACCCGGGCCCTGGTGTGGCAGATGACCCAGAGACATGGTCTTTCTGGGCCTGCCGCCAGAATTATCTTCGACCTCTTTAGAGGGGTGGGTGCCTGCCTTGGGAACCTGGGTTCCGACATGCTCTCCAGGAAATTGCCAGGATTTTCACTTATGGTTCGCTGCCGATATGCCGATGTAAATTGCGCCGGCCCTGATCCCACCTGGCAACCTCATCCCCGGGTCAAAGTGGGGGCCAAAGTTTCGTACCACGCCACGCCCGGAGATGGTATGTGCAGGTGGCCACGGCTTTCCCTTGGTCGCACCATTGCCTTTCCATGCTGGCCTGGGGTTCAAAGGGGTCCGAGCCACGAAACTTCTGCTCAGGCAGATGGCAATGCCAAAAATCTGAAAAATCATTTTTTTTCCGCCGGG
>JAHIKF010000044.1 GCA_018897875.1 Pseudomonadota bacterium
GACGGCCTCGAATGCAATATTGGCTCTGCGACATGCTCTCCTCTTTCCAATTACTGAGGACAGCTTTATCACAAAGTTAATTTTGTCGCCAGCTAAAAATGCTGCCGTTTTCTTTTTTTTCATACCCTGTGATCAATTACAGCGGATAATTAATTTCATTAATACTGTATTTGTGATTATTAAGAATACCCCTTTCTTTTAACGCATATTCAAATTCATTGATACATTTTAAAATTAAATCGACGTGTAATTCTCCAAATTTATTTGGTTTATTTCCACGAGTACTTTCATATATTTTTTCAATGTAGTACCCTAATGTTTTGGGAAATATATTTATTAGTTTTTGGTCTTCATACATTATTCTATGTTCCTCTTCTTCTTTTTTTAATATTTCTATAATATTAGAAAGTAATTTAGCCAGTAATTCTCTTTGTTTACCAATTAAGTCTGGTATGTTGACATTGATGAATTGAGGTGTCTTGCCGTCTGGGAAAGTCTTCATGAGCATAAATCCTTGACGGCTCATGGTTCCTCTGGCTATGAAATTATAGCATAGCTCTTCTTTAATTTTTTTTGATAATTTTTCCCGTTTCGTTGGATGTCCAATACTATCATGTCTTACCTCTCTAATTTCTTTTAAGATAGGATCAACTGAATATGTAATATTAAGTGCTTCAGCCAGATTCTTAGTTGCATCCTGCTGAATAAAAAGCCCTTGAAGAACTCCATAAATCATCAAATATTTCCCACCATCATCCTTCGGCCATTCATTATCAAGAAATGCGTTGAGAGCTAATTCAGTATCTCCAATAACATCAAGAGAACTGGTCAGCTTGTTCCAAGCTGCGGGGTAAGGCAGAAGCGAGTATAGCTTTCTAGGATTATTAATATATTTACGGATCACCAACTCTAATTTTGAAATCTTTGTCATCAAATTATCAGATGAGATAGCCGGAAATCATAATATCGCCGCCGATTCGGCGGACGCGGAGGTTTTTGGCGATATGGGCCTGGCCCAGGTGGACGATCCCATGGCCGCCCACCATCCCCGGGGCCTGTTGGCCTCCCAGGATTTTGGGGGCATAGAAAAAATAAAACTGGTTGACTAATCGCTGGTCGAAGAACGTCCCCAGGGTCTCGGCCCCGCCTTCCACCAGGAGGCTCTGGACCTGGCGGGTCCCCAACTCCTCCAGCAGGGCCCCAAGGGAGACCCGGCCGGCGTCGGCGGGCAGCACCAGGACTTGGGCGCCCCGCGCTTCAAGGGCGCGGATCGTATTAGGCGGCGCCAGGCTGGTCGTGGCCACCCAGGTGGGGGCCGCGGAGTCCAGGTGCAGCAGCCGGGACGTCAGGGGCAGGCGCAGCCGGCTGTCCAGGACGACTCGGATGGGGTCTCGTCCGGTGCCCCGCCCCCGGGGCCGCCGGGTGGTGAGTTGGGGGTTGTCGGCCAGCACTGTACCGATTCCCACGACGATGGCGTCCACCCGGTGCCGCAGGCGGTGCCCCAGGGCCCGGGCAGCCTCGCCCGTGAGCCACTGGCTCTCGCCCCCCACGGTGGCGATCTTGCCGTCCAGGGAGCAGGCCGCTTTGGCCACGACCCACGGCCGGCCGGTGTTGACATAGTGCAGCCAGGCTTCATTCAAGCGCCGGGCCTCAGCCGCCAGCAGCCCCACGTCCACCTCCAGCCCCCGGGCAGCCAGGAACTCGGCCCCGCCGCCGGTGACCTGGGGATTGGGGTCGCGAGCCGCGATGATGACCCGGCGCACCCCGGACGCCAGGATGGCCTGGGTGCAGGGCGGGGTGCGGCCCTGGTGATTGCAGGGCTCCAAAGTGACGTACAAGTCCGCGCCCCGGGCCGCGTCCCCGGCGGACCGCAAGGCCTCCACCTCGGCATGAGGCGCCCCGGCCCGCCGGTGGTAGCCCCGGCCCACCACATGGCCTTCTCTGACCACCACCGCGCCCACCATGGGGTTGGGCGATACCCAGCCCGCGCCCCGGGCGGCCAGGCTCAGGGCCAGCTTCATGTGAGTTGCGTCAATATCGTTCATATCGATTTCTTGGGAGAGGGGGCCAGGGGCCTTTGCAATCCCTCCTCCAACCCGGTATATGTTCTCTGCAGGGTCGCACCTAAAGTGTTTGCCAAAAATTCCTTCCCCTTTAAGGTTCCTAAATCCCCCTAAATCCAATACTGTTCACTTAGCACCCGAGCTTTCAAAAAATCCGGGAACGCATTTATTAACGACAGGGAGAAAGTGATTAATTCCCCCTCACCCTAACCCTCTCCCCCATTGGGGGAGAGGGAATAAAGAAGGAACTCCGGTAATTCTCCCTCTCCCCCCGGCGGGGGGAGAGGGCTGGGGTGAGGGGGGGCCTCCTTGCCCCAGCGACCCATCGAAATACGCCAAAGCTTAAGTGAACAGCTTTGCATCTAAATCCCCTTGTAAGAAAATTTATTACCTGCATATCAGAAATCACCTGATTTTCAGAACCGCCCGCCTCTGATAGCATCTGGTCACCAACCTTCGAGAACAAAATAGTGCAGACAGCTCGGTTTCAAACTCAAGGCATCCACTTTTCGGCGGCCAAACAGAACTTGAGGCTTTGGGGCCAACCGAATATCCTCCAGGTCGCAGTGTGCTCCTGGTCTCTCAGCCGAGGCGCGTCATAAAATCTTTGACAACAAATTCTTCTTGAAATATATTCAACAATTGGGTTTGCGTAAAATTTCACATTTATATAGCAGGTGACTCGGTGATCTTACAAAAACTTCTGGCGAAAAGTCCCCGGCTGGAAGCCCGCCTGGAACTCCTGGAACTGGCCACCGGCCTGCTCCTGTTCGGTTTCCTCCAGTTCCACATGTTCGCGGTCTCCAGCATTATTCTCGGCGTGGACGCCTTCAACCGGGATTCCGCCCGGATGGATGAGTACTATCTCTCCTATATCGGCATCCCCCTCATCATCCTGGCCATCCTCGTCCACGGGGTGCTGGCCATGCGCAAGGCCCCCTGGAAGTTCCAGGAAATGCGGGTCTTCGTGCAGCATTCCCGCCGCCTGGCCCACCTGGACACCTGGGCCTGGGGCGTCCAGATCGCCACCGGCCTCATCGTCCTGGTCCTGGCGGTTATTCACATTGCCCAGGTGCTCCACACCTGGCCCATCTCCGCCGCCACCAGCGCCGCCCGCATCCAGGGAGGATGTTTTCGCCACTTCGTCCTCCTGATCCTGGCCGCCGAAATCCACGCCATGGTGGGCCTCTACCGTATCCTGGTAAAGTGGAGCTGGATTCACCGGCGCAAATTCACCTCTTACCTGGTCTATGCCACCATTGCCATGGTCGGGTTGGGTTTCCTGACCCTCCTGGTTTTCTATTTCCGTAACATCCCCAAAGGTCTCTCATGAACTGGTCCGACGCACATATATCTGACGTCCTGGTCATTGGGGCCGGCCTGGCCGGCGAACGTGTGGCCATCGAAGCCGCCATGAACGGCCACAGTGTCACCATCCTGAGCCTGGTGCCGCCCCGCCGCTCCCACAGCACCGCCGCCCAGGGGGGCATGCAAGCGGCCCTCGGCAACGTCGCCCAGGGCTACGGCGATAATACCGACATCCACTTCGAAGACACGGTCAAAGGCTCCGACTGGGGCTGCGACCA
>JAHIKF010000451.1 GCA_018897875.1 Pseudomonadota bacterium
CATCAATCAGACCGGGCAATCCTTTGGAGGCAAACCGCTTGATCCAGCGCCATAATGTGGTTCGGTTGGTGCCAAAAACCGCACTGACCAGACTGATGGGGTAGGGGGAATTTTCTGCTGCTATTTCGCCATCCGCTTTATACCCCTGACCGACGCGGTGCTCTTGGTTTATACAGCGCCGATCTTCGCGCCGCTGCTGAACCGGCTCTTCTTAAAAAAAACCGAACCCCTCTCGGTCTGGGTGGGCATCGGCCTGGGTTTTGTGGGGGTGGTCTTCGTGCTGCGGCCAGGGGCCGATGTCCTGCAAGTCCATGCCCTCATCGGCCTCATGTCGGGCTTGCTGTTTGCCATCCGGCTGGTGATCAACGCCTCCTTGTGCGGGACGGAATCCAAGGAGGTGATAACCTTCTATTCTCTGGGCGTGGGTTGGCTCATCGGTTTAGGAGTTCTGGCCCTCACCGGTCTGCACGTGGCCAACTGGGAGCACAACCTGTTTCCGCCCCAGGAGTGGCTGCGCCCCTGGGTCGTGTATCCCGGGGTGATGCTGGCCGTTGCCGCCTTGGGAGTCCTCTGCATGCTGCAAGCCTGGTTCACCTCGGCTGCCTACGAGCATGCTTCGGTGGGACAGGCAGGACCCTTTCGCTATGTCGGGGTGGTGTTTGCCGCCCTCCTGGATTGGCTCTGTTGGGGGCAGGTGCCGGACCTGTACTCGGTGCTGGGTTTCGTGTTCATCACCGTCGGGGGGATCTGGGTCATCACCCACGAGGGCAAAAAATAGGCCGAAGGCTGATCTCTTTAGCCAGCCAGGGGGGATAAGGGAAGCTGATCCGGAAAGCAAAGCGGCGATAAAATGAGTCGTCAGTTTTTGCCCATCTTGCTTTAGGCCCACTCACTCTTTGTCCGGGCCTCGGCGCCAAGGTTAAGCCGAGGTCAGCGGTAAGCGGATGGTGCAGGTGGTGCCGCGGTCCACGGCGCTGTCGATGGTGATCTCGCCCTGATGCTGGGTAATGAGGCCCCGGCAGATGGTCAGCCCCAAACCGGTGCCCCCCTCTTTGGTGGTTAAAAAGGGGGTAAAGAGGCTCTGCAACTGCTCCGAGGCAATGCCGTGGCCGTTGTCGGTGATTTTGAGAACCAGATCGTCATCCTGGACCTCGGCGTTGACGGTCAAGTCGCCGCCCTCGGGCATGGCCTCCAGGGCGTTCTTAAAGATATTGATCAGCACCTGGCGGATCTGCCCGGAGTCAAAGGCAAACGGCGGAATCCGGCCCTGGGCCTGGAGATGAAAGATCACGGCCCGCTCCTTGAAACTGCTGTCCATGAGTTCCGCCACTTCCCGAATCAAGGCCAGGAGGTCCCCCTCGGTTTTTTGGGGCAGCGCCCCCCGGGTGAAGGTGCTCATATCGGTTAAAAACTTCTCCAACCGCTGCACCTCCTGATGGATGAGGGTCAATTTGCGCCGGGCTTTCTCCGGGAGAGCGGGCAGCCGCACCAGTTGGCCGGCAAACCCCCCGATGGTAATCAGCGGATTCTTGATCTCATGGCTGATATGGGCCACCATCTTGCCCAGGGTGGCCAGCCGTTCGCTCCGCAGGACTTCCCTCTCCAGCCGCCGCCGTTCCCGGAGATCCCTGAAATAGCCGACAATACCGACCTCCCGGGCGTCTTCGTGCAACAGGCGGGCCGACAGCCAGATGGGCACCAGGGTGCCGTCTTTATGACGGGCCTGGGTTTCATAATTTTCCAGAATGCCCACCCCCCCTAAATCGGGGTCGTAAATCAACCGTTTAACTTCATGGGCGGTTTTATCCGGATAGAATTTGTAGACCTTGATTTTGCCGATGACCTCTTCCGGAGCGTACCCCAGGATTTTACCGGCGCCGTCGTTAAAAATGAGGACGTTTCCCAGCATGTCATTGACGATGATCCCATCCATGGAGGCCTGGACCAGGTTGCGTTCCAGTTCGTCCATCTGCCGGACCCGGGATTCCAGCCGGAAGCGGTCGGTGACATCCCGGAGAGACCACAGGTTCCAGGCGGCCCCGCGCCTGCCTTCCAGGTGGTTCAGGGTGCACTCATAGACATAGACCTTGTCCCCGGCCTCCCGGGTCAGGAGGGTGCGGGCCGGATACCAGGGGCTCGACTCCTCGGGGCAGAAACCCACCTTCAGATTGTCGGTGCCCAGAAAGGACGTCCCCAAATCCTGACAAGGACGGCCGATGATCTTTTCCCACTTGAGCCCGAAGTGCTTCAGAAACGCGACATTGGCATAGGTGATGCGGTGATCCTCGTCCAGCACCAGGGCATACATGTCGGTGAGGCTGTCCAGGAGCCGGGCAAAAAGCCCCTCCGGCGGCTTGCGCAGCAAATTCCGGGGTTTCTGGGAGGAGGTCATATCAATCTCTTGCACTAAATGTAGTGCCGCTCCGAGGTGGATGCAAGATTATTTTGGCCCGGGCCCTGGCGCCGGCCGTTTCCCCGACCACAGCAGGGCGCAGGAGCATTTCTCTTATATCGGGAATATTACAATTTCCCCAAAAAACGGCAAGGTGGCGCTTCTCGGGGACTGCCTTGAAAAGTTCAAGGTTCAAGGTTGATGTAGGGTGCGCCCTGCGCACCAGCGGCGGGCGAGACAGCCGCCCTGTTCACAATTTGCGGGTGGGCCAGCGGCTCATGAGGGACCACTAGAAAAAATCGGTGAGAAAGGGGTTGTTGGTCTTTTCCTCGCCCAGGGTGGAGGTCGGGGTCTCGCCGTAGTCATGGCCGGGCCAGATGCGGGTCTCGTCCGGCAGGTCCATGATTTTTTCCTCCAGGGAGGCGATGAGTTGGGGCAGGGACGCCCCCGGCAGGTCGGTGCGTCCGGCGGCTTCCACAAACAGTGTGTCCCCGGTGAACAGATGGCCGGGGAAATAAAGGCAGATGCCCCCCGGCGTGTGGCCCGGGGTATGGAGTACCCGGGCAAAGCCGTCGCCCAGGGGAATCTGATCGCCGTCCTCCACCAAGACATCCGCCCGGGTCAGGGGCGGGAAGCCCTCGGCCCGAGCCGCGGCCTGCATGGTCGGGGTCCGGAAAAGCTCCCAGTCCAACCGGTGGATGACGATCTGGGCGCCGGTCGCCGCGGCCCACACCTCGTTGCCGGCGATGTGGTCGGCATGTCCGTGGGTGTTGACAATCCAGCGCAAGCGCCAGCCTTCCTGCCGGAGTTGGGCGGATAACTCAGGGGAGGGGCCACCCGGGTCGATGAGCAGGGCTTCGCCGGAGTCCTCACAGGCCACCAGATAGGAAATCACCTGAAGGGGGCCGGTGGCCGCCGCCGTGATCCTGAGACGCACCGGGTTATCTCTCAAGCCGCCTAGTACTACTGTGTCATAAAATAGTTGCAAAAACTATCAAACTATGCGTATGCTGGGTGCATGACAAATGCACCCGTACCCAATATCGAGGCCAGGTTTCGTGCGTATGCGGAAAAGCTGTCCACTGCGTTGGGTCATG
>JAHIKF010000452.1 GCA_018897875.1 Pseudomonadota bacterium
GGTCAACCGCCATTTTCATGGGGCAAGGGATTTCCTTCTTGGAATCAACGAAGTTTTCAAAGCGTATGATTCCCCGGCCCCGGCCCACGTGAACGCTCTGCTCCACCCGCCGGGAGGCCGTGCCGCCGATATGGAAGGTCCGCATGGTCAGCTGGGTGCCGGGCTCGCCGATGCTCTGGGCCGCCAGGATGCCGATGGCCTCGCCCATGGACACCGTGGTGCCGTGTCCCAGGTCCCGGCCATAGCACTTGGCGCACACCCCCCGCCGCGTCTGGCAGGTCAGCACCGAGCGGATCTGCACGCCCTTCTTTTCGTCATGGCCCAGCCCTGAGTCTTCGATGCGCCGGGAGGCGTCCTCGTCGATCTCCTCGTTGGCCGGAACCAGCACTTCGCCGGTGTGGGGGTCGATGATGTCTTCCAGGGCCACCCGGCCCAGGACCCGGTCGCCCACCCGCTCGATGATCTCGCCGCCCTCCACCAGGGGCTTGACATAGATGCCGTCGATGGTGCCGCAGTCGTCTTCGGTGATGACCGCATCCTGGGCCACGTCCACCAGCCGCCGGGTCAGGTACCCGGAGTTGGCGGTCTTCAAAGCCGTATCCGCCAGACCTTTCCGGGCGCCGTGAGTCGAAATGAAGTACTGCAGCACCGAGAGGCCTTCCCGGAAGTTGGCGGTGATGGGAGTCTCGATGATTTCACCCGAGGGTTTGGCCATCAAGCCACGCATACCGGCCAGCTGCCGCATCTGGTCCTTGCTGCCCCGGGCGCCGGAGTCGGCCATCATGAAGACCGGGTTAAAGGAGGCCACCTCTTCCTGGTGGATGATTGTCTGACCCGGCTTCTCAGGATCGGGCTCCTCCACCGTGATCACCTCCCGGGCCATCTCCGCCATCATCTCCGCCGCGATCTCGTCGGTGGCCTTGGCCCAGATGTCCACCACCTTGTTGTATTTTTCACCCTCGGTGATCAAACCTTCCTGATACTGTTCCTCCACCTGGCTCACTTCGGACTTTGATAGGCCCAGGATTTCCGGTTTGCGGCTGGGGATCACCATGTCCTGGATGCAGATGGAGATGCCCGCCTGGGTGGCGTACTTGTACCCCAAATTCTTC
This sequence comes from Pseudomonadota bacterium, assembly GCA_018897875.1. GTDB lineage: Bacteria > Desulfobacterota > Desulfobaccia > Desulfobaccales > 0-14-0-80-60-11 > 0-14-0-80-60-11. The sequence continues at coordinate 1,113 of JAHIKF010000452.1, forward strand.
AGTTGGTCCGCAAAGATGACCGTCTGCTTGATGCCGCAGGTGCGGTAGCCCACCGAGACCAGCTTGCGGATCTCCTTTTTGGTCATGGTGCCGTTGATCAGGTCAAAGGGGAGCCCCTCGGGGAGAATCTCCCGGAGAATCACCCGGCCCACCGTGGTCTGGTAAATCTTGCCGTCGATCCTAACCGGGATCCGGGCCTGGAGATGCACTTCGCCCTGGTCGTAGGCCACCCGCACCTCCTCGGGAGAGGCGTAGGGCAGGACTTTCTTGCCGTTGGTGGCCACCCGCTCGCCTTTGGCGAAGGGGCGTTCCCGGGTGAGGTAGTAGAGCCCCAGCACGATATCCTGGGTGGGGATGATGATGGGGTCGCCGTTGGCCGGGGAGAGGATGTTGTTGGTAGACATCATCAGGGCCCGGGCCTCGATCTGGGCCTCGATGGACAACGGCACGTGCACCGCCATCTGATCGCCGTCAAAGTCGGCGTTGAACGCGGTACAAACCAGGGGATGCAGCTGGATGGCCTTGCCCTCGATGAGCAGCGGCTCAAAAGCCTGAATCCCCAGCCGGTGCAGGGTGGGGGCCCGGTTGAGCATCACCGGGTGCTCCCGCACCACTTCGTCCAGGATATCCCAGACTTCCGGAGTCTCCCGGTCCACCAGGCGCTTGGCCACCTTGATGGTGGTGGCATAGCCCTTGGACACCAGCTTGTGGAAGATGAAGGGCTTAAAGAGTTCCAGGGCCATTTGCTTGGGCAGGCCGCACTGGTGCAGCCGCAACTCCGGTCCGATGACGATCACCGAGCGCCCGGAATAGTCCACCCGTTTCCCCAGGAGGTTCTGGCGGAAGCGGCCCTGCTTGCCCTTGAGCATGTCGGAGAGCGATTTCAGGGCCCGCTTGTTGGGGCCGGTGATGGTGCGGCCCCGGCGGCCGTTCTCGAACAGGACGTCCACCGCCTCTTGCAGCATGCGCTTTTCGTTGCGGATGATGATGTCCGGGGCGTTGAGCTCCAGGAGCCGTTTTAACCGGTTGTTGCGGTTGATCACCCGCCGGTAAAGGTCGTTCAGGTCGCTGGTCGCGAAGCGGCCGCCGTCCAGGTGCACCAGAGGTCTGAGGTCCGGAGGCAGTACGGGAATCACCTCCATGACCATCCACTCGGGCCGCTGGCCGGAATCCCTAAAGGCGTCGATGATCTTGAGCCGTTTGCCGAGCTTCTTGATCTTGGCTTCGGAGCCGGTCTTGAGCATTTCGGCGCGCACTTGCTGGGACAGGGGATCCAGTGCCACGGCCTTCAACATCTCCCGGATGGCCTCGGCCCCCATGCCCGCCTTGAACCGGCTGCCGAACTCTTCCCGGGACTGGCGGAATTTTTCCTCGCTCAGAAGCATACCCTTGGTGAGATCGGTATCACCCCCGTCCACGACCACGTAGGCCTCGAAATAGAGGATCTTCTCCAGCTCTTTGAGGGTCAGGTCCAGGAGGTTGCCGATCTTGCTGGGCAGGCTCTTCAAAAACCAGATGTGCACCACCGGGCAGGCCAGCTCGATGTGGCCCATCCGTTCCCGCCGCACCTTGGACTGGATCACCTCGACGCCGCATTTTTCGCAGGTGATCCCCCGGTGCTTCATGCGCTTGTATTTGCCGCAGTTACATTCGTAATCCTTGGCCGGCCCGAAGATCTTGGCGCAGAACAGGCCCTCCCGTTCCGGTTTGAAGGTCCGGTAATTGATGGTCTCGGGCTTTTTCACCTCGCCGAAAGACCAGGAGCGAATCATTTCCGGCGACGCCAGGGACAACTTCACCGCGTTGATGGCGATGGGGTCTTCCGGCCGGGCAAACAGGCTGTTTAAATCTTCTAAAGCAATCTCGCGCATTTTTTCCATAAAAGGCTGGTCCTCAGGACTTGTCCTTGTCCTTCTTCAGGAGTTCCACATTGAGCGCCAGGCTCTTGAGCTCCCGCACCAGGACGTTGAAAGATTCCGGCAGCCCCGCTTCCAAATCGTATTCGCCTTTGAAGATCTTTTCGTACATGCGGGTCCGGCCAGCCACGTCGTCTGATTTCACCGTCAGAAATTCCTGCAAGGTATAGGCCGCGCCATAGGCTTCCAGGGCCCAGACCTCCATTTCCCCCAGGCGCTGGCCGCCGAACTGGGCTTTGCCGCCCAAAGGCTGCTGAGTCACCAGGGAGTAAGGTCCGATGGAGCGGGCATGGATCTTGTCGGCCACCAGGTGATGCAGTTTCATCATATACATCACCCCCACGGTCACGTCCCGGTCGAACTCCTCGCCGGTGCGGCCGTCACGGAGGCGCGACTGGCCGCCGGTGGGCAGCCCGGCCTCCGCCAGGTAGGCCTGCACCTCGTCTTCCGTCACCCCGTCAAAGACCGGGGAGGCCATGTGAATGCCGTCATGGTAGTGTTTTTTCCAGATGTCCCGGAGTTCGTCGTAGGTCAGGGAATCGATCTCTTTGGCCAGGATGTCGTCGGGATTGAGGATCCGCTTCAGTCGCGTCTGGATGGATTCCAGACTGTAAAACTTATCGATCATCTCGCCGATGCGTTGTCCCAGGATATGGGAAGCCCAGCCCATGTGGGTCTCCAGCACCTGGCCCACGTTCATGCGGGAAGGTACCCCCAAGGGGTTGAGAACGATGTCCACCGGGGTGCCGTCGGCAAAATAGGGCATGTCTTCTTCCGGCATAAGCCGGGACACCACCCCTTTATTGCCGTGGCGGCCGGCCATTTTGTCACCCACGGCCAGCTTGCGTTTCATGGCCACGAACACCTTGACCTTTTTGATCACCCCCGGAGGCAGCTCGTCCACCTTCCGGAGCCGGCCCAGCTTGGCTTCGAACACCATGTTCACCAGGTGCAGCTGTTCCTGGTAGCGGTCCAGGAGCTGGTCCAGCTGGTCTTCTATGCCCGGTTCTTCGAAGGACACATGCCGCCAGAACTCCAGGTTGTGACGCTTCACCAGATCCGCCGGCACCGGCTCTCCCGCATGGAGGAAGGTGTTGCCGGTGCGCTCGTCGTCCATGTTGTCCGCCACCTTCTGCCCCAGCACCAGGTCTTTCACCTTCTGGCGGTAGGTCTGGGTGATGATGGCGATCTCGTCGGCCTGGTCCTTTTGCAGCTTGGCCACGGCCTCGTCTTCGATGGAACGGCTGCGGTCATCCTTTTCCACGCCCTTCCTTGAAAAGACCCGGGCATCGGTCACCACGCCTTCGATCCCCGGGGGAACCCGGAGCGACGTGTCCTTTACATCGCCGGCCTTCTCGCCGAAAATGGCCCGGAGGAGCTTTTCTTCCGGAGTGAGCTGCGTCTCGCCTTTCGGGGTGATCTTGCCCACCAGGATGTCGCCGGGGCGCACTTCGGAACCCAGCCAGATAATGCCGGAATCGTCGAGATTGCCCAGGGCGTCTTCGCCGACGTTGGGGATATCCCGGGTGATCTCTTCTTTCCCGAGCTTGGTGTCCCGGGCCATCACCTCGAATTCTTCGATGTGGATGGAGGTGAAGACGTCGTCTTTGATCAGGCGCTCACTCACCAGGATGGAGTCTTCAAAGTTGTAGCCGCCCCAGGGCATGAAGGCCACCATGACGTTCTTGCCCAGGGCCAACTCTCCCATGGCCGTGGCCGGGCCGTCGGCGATGATCTGGCCTTTCTCCACCGAATCTCCCGGCGCCACGATGGGCCGCTGGTTGAAACAGGTGTTCTGATTGGTGCGCTGGAATTTCGTCAGCTTGTAAATGTCCACCGGCGAACCGTTGCCGCCCGGGCCGGGCTCCGCCGCCCGGATGACGATCCGGGTGGAGTCCACGTCCTCCACAAAACCGCGGCGCCGGGCCACCACCGTGACCCCCGAATCCCGGGCCACCACACCTTCCATGCCCGTCCCCACCAGGGGCGAGCTGCTGGTCAACAGCGGCACCGCCTGGCGCTGCATGTTGGAGCCCATCAGGGCCCGGTTGGCGTCATCGTGCTCCAGAAAGGGGATCAGCGACGCGGCCACGCTCACCAGCTGGTTGGGCGACACGTCCATGTATTCAATATCTTTGGGGTTGGCAATAATGAATTCGCCCCATTTCCGGGCTTCGATCATATCCGTCAGGAACCGCCCTTTGCCGTCCAGAGGGGCGTTGGCCTGGGCGATGACCTTGTCACCTTCCTCCAGGGCGCTCAGGTACCTGATCTTCTTGGTGACCCGGGTCGTTACCTTGGTGCCCTTTTCCGTCTTTTCCACCACCCGGTAGGGGGTTTCGATAAACCCCAACTCGTTGACCCGGGCAAAGGTGGACAAAGACACGATGAGCCCGATGTTGGGACCTTCCGGGGTCTCAATGGGGCAGATACGGCCGTAGTGGGTGGGGTGCACGTCCCGGACTTCGAACCCGGCCCGTTCCCGGGTCAGACCCCCGGGTCCCAAAGCGGACAGGCGCCGCTTGTGGGTGATTTCGCTCAACGGGTTGGTCTGATCCATGAACTGGGAGAGCTGGGAGGTGCCGAAAAATTCCTTGATCACCGCCTGCACCGGCTTGGCGTTCACCAGGTCGTGCGGCATCAGGGTGTCCAGGTCCTGGATGGCCATGCGTTCCTTGATGGCCCGCTCCATCCTGACCAGCCCCACCCGGAACTGATTTTCCAGCAATTCGCCCACGGCCCGGACCCGGCGGTTGCCCAGGTGGTCGATGTCGTCCAC
>JAHIKF010000453.1 GCA_018897875.1 Pseudomonadota bacterium
CAAGCCAAGGGTGAAGTATGCGTTTATCAAGAGTAATTCCGGCCTTTTTCTCCGGAGTCTCACCCTGGTGATAATCTTTACGCTTTTCTGACTGCGTTTTAACCTCAAAGGGACTTTTTCGAGAGCTTTCCCCTAAAAATTGTCTTGTTTGATACTTGCAAGTCTTGATTTTTGAACTTTCCAATTGGTATCGCTCAATTTAGGTTTAAGAGAAGGGGAACCCATGACCAAGCTCAAACGGATCCTGGTTACCGGCGGAGCCGGGTTCATCGCCTCCCACGTGGCGGACCAGTTGGTGGCCGCCGGCCACGACGTGGCGGTGGTAGACAACTTGAGTATGGGAAAACGGGAATATGTTCCGGCCGCGGCGCAGTTTTATCCTTATGACATCAAGTCGCCGGAGACCGTTGAGCTCATCCGCGGCTGGCGGCCCCAGGTGATCGTGCACCATGCCGCCCAGATGAGCGTCCAGGTTTCGGTGAGCGATCCCATCTTCGACGCCCGGGAAAACATCCTGGGGTCGCTCAATCTCTTTCAGGCCGCGGCCGAAGCAAAGGTGGAGAAGGTCATCTTCGCCTCCACCGGCGGGGCCATTTACGGGGATGACGCCCCGCTGCCGGCCCGGGAGACAGATCGGGCCCGGCCCGAGGCCCCCTACGGCATCGCCAAGCTGGCGGTGGAGCACTATTTGCACTTTTATCAGCGGGAACACGGCATTATCCCCATCGCGTTGCGCTACGCCAATGTTTACGGGCCCCGGCAGAACGGCATGGGAGAAGCCGGGGTGGTGGCCATCTTCATCGACAAATTCCTGGCCGGGCAGCAGCCCCGGATCAACGGCGACGGCCTGCAAACCCGGGATTTCGTCTTTGTGGGGGATATTGTGGCCGCCAATCTCCTGGCCCTTACTTACCCTCAGGCCGGGGCCTTCAACATCGGCACCGGCCAGGAGACGGATATCCTCACCGTTTATCTCAAGCTCCAGGAATTCATGGGCTCTCCCCTGGGGCCGGTGCACGGCCCCGCCAAGCCCGGGGAACAGCGCCGGAGCGTCCTGGACAGCACCCTGGCCCAAACAGAGCTGGGCTGGCAGCCCCGGGTAAGCCTGGCCCAGGGCCTGGCCCAGACCGCGGCGGCCTTCCGGGAGGCAGAGGGGCGATAAGGGGTTTGGGGTGGCCCCGGGGTCCAGCACATATAGGGCGTGCCGTGCACGCCGATTTTTGGCGGCCACGGGCCGCCCTATGTCGCTGGTTAAAATTACTTGTTCGGGAGCATCTTGTTATAATTTCTTAGTACAGGATTCATAAATACGCTCACGTCAACATCGCCCCCCTCACCCCAACCCTCTCCCCCCGAAGCGGGGGGAGAGGGGGTAGTTAGGTCGCCGGGTTTTTATGATGGCAGAGCATCAAATCGGTCGCATTTTTCCCCCTCCCCCCCAAGGGGGGAGAGGGCCGGGGGGGGGGGGAAGTGATCTTCACGGAGTAAGAAATACATTACCGTATTTATGAACCGCTTTACTTAGTCAAGGGAATTGGATGGATTGAAACATGCAGACCATGATCGAAGTGCAGGACCTGACCAAGTACTACGGTCCGCAACTCGCCGTCAGCCGCCTGGATTTCCAGGTCGCGGCCGGGGAGATCGTGGGCTTCCTGGGCCCCAACGGCGCCGGGAAGACCACCACCTTGAAGATCCTGGCGGGATTTTTGGCGCCGTCGGCGGGCACGGCCAGGATCAACGGCTACGACTGCGTCACCGACTCCCTGGCGGTGCGCCGCTCCCTGGGGTACGTGCCGGAGAACGTGGCCATTTACCCCGACCTCACCGTGACCCAGTTCTTGCGGTTCGCCGCCCGGGCCAAGGGCGTGGCGGCCAAAGCCGAAACCGGCGAAGTTGACCGGGTAGTGGCGGCCTGCGGTTTAGAAGAGGTCCGGGGCAAACTGGTAGGGGCCCTGTCCAAGGGCTTTCGCCAGCGGCTCGGGTTGGCCCAGGCCCTGATAAACCAGCCGCCGCTGCTCATCATGGACGAGCCCACCATCGGCCTGGACCCCTCCCAGATCGTGGAAATCCGCCAGTTGATCAAGAACCTGGAGGGCGCCCACACGGTGATGCTGAGCAGCCACATCCTGCCGGAGGTGAGCCAGCTGTGCCACCGGGTGATCATCATCAACCGGGGCCAGATCGTGGCCAGCGACACCCCGGAAAACCTTTCCCGGCAGCTGGGCCAGGGGTCCCGGGTGCTGATGACAGTGGCCGGACCGGATGACGAGGTTACGGCCGCGCTTGCCGCCATCTCCGGGGTGAACCGGGTGCTCGGCCAGGGAGAGGGGAACTACCTGGTGGAGGCCGACCACGGCGTGGAGCTGCGCCCGCAGTTGGCCCGGATGGTGGTGGAGCGGGGCTGGCAACTCCTGGAATTGAAGTCCCAGGAGTTTACCCTGGAAGAAGTGTTCATCAATCTGGTAACCGAAGAAACCACGGAAGACGAGTCATGATACAGATCAGAGGTTGGCTGGCGGTGGTGCGGAAAGAATTAACCATCTATTTCTCCACCCCGATTTTTTATATCACCGGATTTTTCTTTCTGCTCCTGGCGGGATATTTTTTCTACACTAACGTCGTCTACTACAGCATCATCAGCTTCCAGGCGGCCCAGCAGGCGTCGAACCCCCAGATTGCCGCCCAGCTCAATCCCCTGCAGATGGTCTTCCGGCCCCTGTTTGCGGTCCTGGGCATCATCCTGCTGTTTCTGGTGCCGTTCATCACCATGCGTCTGATGGCCGAAGAGAAGCGCTCCGGGACCGCGGAGTTGCTGTTCACCTACCCGTTGACGGATTGGGCCGTGATCTCGGGCAAGTTCGGGGCCGCCTTGCTGATCTATCTCATCCTGCTGGCTTTTACGGCCACCTACCCCCTGGTATTGAGTCTGATCACTCGGGTGGATTGGGGCGCCCTGGGCGCCGGCTACCTGGGTCTGGTCCTGTTGGGGGCCGCCTGCCTGTCCCTGGGGCTGTTTGCCTCCAGCCTCACCGAGAACCAGATCGTGGCCGGAGTGGTGGCCTTTGCCCTGCTGTTGCTGTTCTGGATCATCGGCTGGGTCCAGGAGTTGGGGGCCGGCAATTTAGGCAAGGTCTTCCAGTACCTGTCCCTGTTGGACCACTACGAAAACTTCACCCGGGGAGTGATCGACACCCGTGACCTGGTGTACTGTTTGAGTTTCATCTACTTCTTCCTGTTTCTCACCAAGAGACAGTTGGAATCGCGACGCTGGAGAGCTTAACCGTGAGTTGGAGAGATCGATTCCAAAGTCGCCGCGTGCGGTACGGCGCCGGCTCCGTCGCGTCGGTGCTGCTGGTGGCAGGCATCTTGGGCCTGGCGGCGGGGCTGGCCGGCTGGCACCCCATGCGCTGGGACACCACCTTGGAGCAAACCCAATCTTTGTCGCCGGTGAGCAAGGCTTTGCTCAAAGAGGTCACCCAACCTCTCGCGATGACGGTCTTCATGCCCGAAGGCGCCGGGGAACGCCAGGGCGCCAAAGAGGTCTTGCAGCTCTATGGGTATCACAACCCCAAGGTCAGCTTCCGCTTCGTGGACCCCGAGCGGGAACCCCTCAAGGCCCAGCAGGCGGGGTATCGGTTTGCCGGCAACGTGCTGCTGGACTACCAGGGGCGGCGCCAGATGGCCGACCAGACCGACGAGAACGCCATCACCAATGGACTGCGCAAGGTCCTGAAGAAGGAGCGCCAGAAGGTCTATTTTGTCGCCGGGCACGGCGAACGAGACCTGGATGACCCCAAGCCCGGCGGGTTCCAGGTCGCCAAAACGGCCCTGGACAACGAAGGCTACGCAGTCGAGTCCCTCAACCTGCTGAGCCGGGACGCGGTGCCCCAGGATGCCGCGGTGGTCATCGTGGCGGGCCCCAAGAAGCCGCTTTTATCCACCGAGGTGCAGGCCTTGAAGGCTTACCTGGAGAAGGGCGGCCGGCTCTTCATTATGCTGGAGGCCTTTGAAGACGGCGGTCTGCAGGGATTCCTGGCGGGCTATGGCGTCGGCCTGGACAACGGCCTCATCCTGGACGTCAATCAGGTGAGCCAATCCCTGGGGCTCAGCGCGGTCATGCCCCTGGTGTCCCAGTACGGCCCTTCCAAGATCACCCAGGATTTCAAGAACCTGGTCACCATTTATCCCATGGCCCGGCCCCTGATATTGAGAAAGGACCATCCGGACGTCTCCCTGCTGGCCCTGGCTACCACCATGTCCACCAGCTACGAGAAGCTGGGGAAAGAGTGGATCAAGGACGAGAAAGCCGCCTTCGATGCCAAGACCGACAAGAAGGGCCCTTTCACCGTGGGCGCCCAGGTCGAAATCAAGCTAACGCCTCCCAAGAGTGAGCCGGCCCGGAAGGGCGGCCAGGATCAGGGCCGGGCCGGCGAGCAGCAGCCAGCCCAGCCGGAAGGATCGAAAACCTTTATGGTGGTTTTCGGGGATGTGGACTTCGCGGCCAACAGTTTTTTCAACCTCTTCGGCAACGGGGACCTGTTTTTGAACACCACGAACTTTCTGGCCCGGGCCATGGAGCAGATTACGGTGCGGGGGGCCGGCAAGGCCCAGCTCTTGAGCCTCAAAACCGGGCAGACCTGGGCCTTGTTCCTGGTCTGCCTGGCCGGGGCTCCCCTGGTGATGCTGGCGGCTGGCATCTGGGCCTACCGGCGGCGGCGGGCCCGGCGATGACTCCCCGGCGGCTGATCCCTTACGTGGTGGTTTTCCTGATCCTGGCCGGGGTCTACGGAGGCCTCCGGTGGCGCCAGGAACAACAGGTGGCTCGGGACGAACAGGCCAAAAAAGTCTTCCATCTTCAGGAAAGCGACCTCAGCGACCTGAGCCTGGTCCGGGGTAAAGACGAAGTGCGCCTGGTCAAAAAAGACCAGGTCTGGCACCTCACCGCCCCCCTGAACACCACGGCCGACCAGACGGTGGTGGCCTCCATGCTGACCACCCTGGCCCGGCTCCGGAAGGAGCGGGATCTGGGGGCGGAAAAGGACCTCAAACCCTTCGGGCTGGATAAACCCGGTCTGGTGGTGAAATTCACCGCCCAGGGGCAGCCGCACCAGTTGGTCATCGGCGCCAAGGTTCCGGGAGACCAGAATTATTACGTCCTCAGGGACCAGGATCCGCACCTGCTCACCATCAGCATGGGAAGCAAGGATTCCCTGGACCGTCAACTCCTGGCCCTCAGGGACAAGATCCTGTTGCCCTTTATCATGGGCGAAGTCAAGGGCCTCAAGGTCAAAGGCCCCAAGACCGCGACGGCCCTTTCGAAGACCGGCCCCCAGACCTGGGGTTGGGTCGGACGCCCTGACTTCCGGGTGCGGGGCGACCGGGTGGAAAAACTCTTACGAGACCTCCATATTGCCCGGGCCAAGAACTTTCTGGAGCCCCCCCCCAAGAAATTAGAGCCTCTGGGCCTGGTCCCGAAACGCCGGACCGAAATCACGGTGGCGACCTCGGCCGGGGACCGGACCCTCTGGTTGGGGACCAAAAAAGGCGATGCGGTTTACGCCCGCCTGGGGGCGGGAGGGGCCGTGGTGCTGGTGGATGCAGCCCTGGCCGACGAGGTCGGCAGGACCCTGGCGTCTTTAGAGGACCGCCGCCTGTGGTCCGGGTCCATTGCCGCGGTGCATCAGGTCGTTTGGGGCCCCCCCGGCAAGACCTGGACCGCCCGGAAAGATCAGGGAGCCTGGAAGATCACCGGGCCGGACCAGGCGGCCACCCAGCAGCCCGCGGCGCGCCTGGAGCTGGCCCTGTGGAATTTTCAGAAGCTGGAAGGCGCCAAAAACCTGCCCCCGGGCGACGCCCCGAAAGGTCCCCCGGCCTTTGGGCTGGAACTCCTGGACCAGGCCGGAAAACCCCTCCTGCACCTGGAGGAGGTGGGAGCCCAGGGGAAAGACCGTCTCATGGTCCGCACCGGGAAGGGAAAAACCACCGCCACGGCCCTTATACCCCGGGCGCCATTCCGCCAGTGGCAGGAAGAAATGCACCGGCTGACGGCGGCTGCCGAACCGGCTGGGTCGTCACGGGAGACCGGCAAGGGCGGCAAGGGGAGCAAGAAGTAAATCGCAGTTCACGCCGTTGAGACTTGCTTGAGGCCGCAGCTTCGAAAAGTTCTTGGTGGCACCGGCATCTTGCCGGTGCGGGCGCACAGGCTGGAAGCCTGTGCCACCAATACTGCCATGCACCAGAGGCGGGCACGGAGGCCCGCCCCACCGGTGGAATTAGACGGTGGGGCGGCCGTCTCTGGCCGCCATCCGAACAGATGTCCCCTTGGGTTTTTGCATCGCGCAAGTAAGTCGGGAAAAGGAAGGAGAATAACCCCTTGAACATACTGCTGACCAACGACGACGGCATTTACGCCCCGGGGCTGGCGGCCCTCTACCGGGAGCTTAAGAACCTGGGAGATGTGCAGGTGGTGGCCCCGGAAAGCGAGCAGAGCGCCGTGGGACACGCCATTACCCTGATGACCCCGCTGCGGGTGAAAGAAGTGCGCCTCGACGGCGGCGTGAAAGGCTTCTCGGTGAGCGGCTTCCCCGCCGACTGCGTTAAAATCGCCATGGCGGAACTGCTCCCCAGCCCGCCGGACCTGGTGGTTTCGGGCATCAACCTGGGCCCCAACGTGGGCATCAACGTCCTGTACTCCGGCACCGTTTCCGCGGCCACCGAGGCCTCTATCCTGGGGGTGAAGGGGGTGGCCTTCTCCCTGGACTCCTATGACCAGAACGCCGACTTTGGCGCCGCGGCCCGCCTGGCCCGAGAGGTGCTGGAGCAGGTTCGTGGCTGGGGCGCCTGGAACAACGGGGTCTGTCTCAACGTCAACCTGCCGAACCTGGACCGGGCCAAGGTCAAGGGGTTCAGGGTTACCCGCCAGGACACCGGGCCTCTGGTGGAGCATTTCGAGCGCCGGGTGGACCCGCGGCGGCATGTCTATTACTGGCTGGCGGAAATCAACGCCCGCCCGGCGACGGATCCGGACACGGACTTCGGGGCCCTGGCCCAGGGCTATGTCTCCATCACCCCCATCCACCATGACCTCACCGATTACCGCAGCCTGAATGATCTACAGACCGTGAAGTGGGAATAAACACCGCCAGGGAGGGGGCCAAGGCGGTGGCGTAAAGTGGCCCTGCCCTTCCCCCCAAGCCCTCCTCTCACCCCGTATAATACCTTTCGGCGGTCAATGTTTTCGTAGGGGGGGACCTGCGTGTCCCCCCAAGAGGGCGCACACACAGGTGCGCCCCTACGGAAAAGCCAGGCGCATAAAGAATTTTGCCGAATGTATTGATCTTTTTGGGAAACCACGGTAAGAGAGCGGTAAGCGATTGAATCAGCAGGGGGCGACGGTGAGGGCGCGCTTGGAAAAACTGGGACAGGGGTGGCGGCGGGTTAGGCCTTATCTTCTGGGGTTTCTGGTTGTTTTGGCGGTGGCCGGGGCTATCTTGGCGCTATATTATGTGCCCAAGATGCAGGTGCCCGTATGCCCCCCGGGCCAAGATGGGCTGCCGCCCAAAATCTGCTTCGACATCGAAAACGAGGCCAGGAAGACCCTGGCCTACATTCTGGGCGGCCTCCTGGCGATCATCGGCATCACCTTGGCCCACCGGCGCATCCGGGCGCTGGAGCGCCAGGTTCAAATAGGCCAAGAACAATTACAAGTGGCCCAGGAAGGCCAGATCACCGAGCGCTTCACCCGGGCCATCGAGCAGTTGGGCAGCGACAAGATGGAAATCCGGCTGGGGGGCATCTACGCCCTGGAGCGCATCGCCAACGACTCGGACAAAGACTACTGGCCCATCATGGAAACCCTCACCGCTTACGTGAGGGAGCGGGCTCCTTGGCGGGAGCCTCCCCTTGAGACTCCGGAGGAGGCCGCCGGGGAGGAAACGACAACCCCGGCTGCATCGCCCACCCCGGCGCCGGTGGCCCCCAAGCCGGCCACGGACATTCAGGCCATCCTCACCGTCCTGGGCCGGCGCAAGTACCATTACGGCCAGGGGGAGGCGATGCGCCTGGATTTGAG
>JAHIKF010000454.1 GCA_018897875.1 Pseudomonadota bacterium
AGCCGCCAACACCTTGTAGCCGCACTTCCTCGCCGGCCGGCACCCCCGCTGAGGATCATGACCTCTATCTGGATAAACTACCAGCTTGCCAAGATCCTGCTCATCATGTAAATTATGTTTAAGGACGACCTGAGTAGTTACGGAAAAACAATATATCGAATTTCTTTATACGATATTGACCTGGAGTCAGAAACTGGCGGCTAACGAACTATGCGTTATCAGCAAAGGCACCCATCATAAGGTTATCAAAGCTTCGGAGCCCAACCGTCTGTGCATTATCACCGTCCCCCACTTTGAAGCTGTAAACGAACACTTCTCCGATAAGATCTAAGACTCTACGGATAGGGTAGCACACACCACACTATAATTTAGGGTAGCTTCGCTAACTGCCATATACCTTGCCACTATCAAACCTGCTAATAAAATTAAAGAATTGTAGATATAGTCACTATAGCGAAATATTTGGCCAAGCAGAGCTTTACCCCCAATTAGGTTATCAAGCCCAGCTTGGGAACCAGGAAAAATGGGGAGCCGGACGGGGCCAGTCACTTGACAGGGGCCAGTCACCTGACTTGCCAAGCGCTCCCGGTTTGGGTAGGATGAATTCATGAGCACCGCGTTCAGCTTTTTCCTGCGGCTGTTTCTCTGCTTCGTGGCGGCCAGGTTTCTCCTCCAGGCCATCGGGGTGGAGGGGCGGGATTATCTGGTGGGCTTGACCCTCCTGTTTCTGGTCAACGTGTACTGGTTCAGTTACCTGGTGTTCCGGGATCGGACGGCTCCCGCGGTGGAGGCTCAGCGCGACCCGATGCCCGCGGGTCCCGAGGCGGAGGAACCCCCGGTCAATCCGGCGCCGCCCGGGGGCTAACGGCGGCTGAGATGAGTTCGAGGTTCAAGGTTCGGTTAATAAAGCATACGGGTTGCGGCCCGAGATCAAAAGTCCGCTACTCAACTGAATTGATGGTGCTACTACGCGACAACTGGCCAAGGTCGGCTCCGAAAAGTTGCTGCGAAGGTTGGCGACCTCTGCCTGCGAGGGTCCAGGCACAGGTTGAAAACCTGTGCCACCGATGCAAAACCGCAATCTTGGACCTGATAGGCGGCGGGCCCGGAGGTCCGGCCCAGCTAACTTTTCATGCTTTATACTCGTTGCCAAAAGTTTTTTATCCCCCCTCACCCTGACCCTCTCCCCCCGCTGGGGGGAGAGGGGATAAGAGGAAAGAATTTTTGGCAAACGCTATATGGGTGGGCCGAAGGCTCATGAATGGCTGTTCTGGAAAGTTGATGGTAGGGTGCGTTCTACGCACCAATTAATCAGCGGAATTGGTGGGCAGTGCTCACCCTTGTATCTGAGCCGCGCCGGCGCCGCCGGTGAAAGTCGGCCCGTCCAGGCCGACGCCGCCCCACCAGGCCGTCGGGAGAGTCGGGGCGGGCTCGGGAAAATCTCCTGCCGGGCGGCCGCCCGGCCGGGGCGGCACGGCGCCAAAATAAAGCCGGCGGAGAAGTCGTACTATCCCGAAAGGTTAGGTATAGAGGGGCGCCGGCAGTCATTTTTTCCTTGACACCGATTTTGTGAATGTTTTAACATTCACTAGCCATACAGGTCTAATCCGGTTCCTGGGTAAAACGAAACCTTCTGATGCAACTAGCCACGCTCTTATCGCAGAAAAAAGCCGCCATTCTGGGGCGCTGGCTCACTATGATTTACGAGAGCTATCCGCCGGAGACGGCAATTTTCTTGCGCAAGGAAAAGAACCGCTTCGACAATCCGGCTGGATACCGGATCTCCGAGGGGCTGGAAGGGTTATACGGCGCCCTCCTGCAGGAGATGGAGCGGGATCAGGTCCTGACCTGTCTCGATGAGATCATCCGCATCCGGGCGCTCCAGAATTTCACCCCCTCCCAGGCCCTGGCCTTCATCTTTCTGTTGAAAATTGTCATCCGCGAGGAACTGGCCGAAGAAATCCAGAAAGAAAACCTGGCGGCGGAGATCCTGGATCTGGAGTCCAGAATCGACGGGCTGGCCCTGTTGGGATTCGATGTTTACACCAAGCGCCGGGAAAAGATCTACGAAATCAAGGCCGACGAGGCGAAGAGAAGAGTCAGCGGGTTAATGCGCAAAACAGGCCTCAGTGAAGACAGCCTGTAGCAGGTGTTGGCAGCAAACGGTTAACTGAAACGAGGTGACAGTACATGGATTTTTTTAAGCGTCATTTCTTTGTGGCCTTGTCTGCGGTCCTGGGACTGATCATTATCGCCTATGTGGGAGCCAGGGGCAATTTGCAACTGGTGTTTGGGGTGGTGGTGCCCTATATGGCCGCGCTCATCTTCGTGGAAGGCCTGGTCTACCGGGTCATCCAGTGGGCTCGGTCGCCGGTACCCTTCCGGATTCCCACCACCGCCGCCCAGGGCCGGTCGCTGCCCTGGATCAAGCGGGATCTGGGGGAGAAGCTGGACAATCCCGCCGACACCCCCCATCTGATCGGCCGCATGGCCCTGGAGGTGTTCGCCTTCCGCAGCCTGTTTCGGAACTTGCGGACGGAGCTGGTGAAGGACCCGGACAACCCCGAAGGCGCCCGGCTGATTCACTGGTCCTATAAGTGGCTGTGGCTGGGGGCCATCGCCTTCCACTACGCCTTCCTGGTGGTCATCCTGCGCCATCTCCGGTTTTTCACCGAACCCACCATGGGCTTCGTCCTGATGCTGGATAAGGTGGACGGCTTCTTTCAGTTCTTCACCCCGGCGGTGTACCTGAGCGGCGTGGTGCTGGTGGCGGCGGTGGGTTATCTGCTCTTCCGGCGGATCACCAATCCGACCGTGCGCTACATCTCCCTGGCGGCGGATTACTTTCCCCTGCTCCTGATTCTGGGCATCGGAATTACCGGGATTTTGATGCGGTATTTCTTCAAGACGGACATCGTGGCGGTGAAGGAACTGGCCATCGGGCTGGCGACCTTGCATCCCAAGCTGCCGGCGAACCTCAGCTCCCTGTTTTACATTCACCTCTTTTTAGTCTGTGTGCTCTTTGCTTACTTCCCCTTCAGCAAGCTGATGCACGCTCCCGGGGTGTTCATGAGCCCCACCCGGAACATGGTGTGCAACAACCGCTGGGTCATGCACGTCAACCCCTGGAACTATCCTGTCAAGTTCCATTCGTATGCGGAATATGAAGATAAGTTTAGGGAACCCATGATCGAGGCTGGGATCCCGGTCGAAAAGGAGCAATGAGTTTATGGCCAAAACTCCGACACCAGCAGAGCTACTTCCTGGGTTAAGCTATAAGCCGCCCGAGAAAGGCTGGATGGACGTCAAGCCGGACTTCCGGCCGGGCACCTATTGTAACCCCGCCAGTCCCAAGTGGATGGAATGGATCAACTACCCCTACCCGGCAGCCCGGTCGATTCCCGAGGATGAGTGGGCCCTGCCCCAGGATTGGAAGGAAATCGTCCTGCAGGGCATGGAAGACCGGCTGAACCGCTTCCGGTCCCTGAAGCTCTTTTTCGATATCTGCGTCCGCTGCGGGGCCTGCGCCGACAAGTGCCACTTCTTCCTGGGCACGGGCGACCCCAAGAACATGCCGGTCCTCCGGGCCGAGCTCTTGCGGTCGGTTTACCGGCGCTACTTCAAGACGATTGGCCGGGCCCTGGGCGAAATTGCCGGCGCCCGGAACCTGACGGAAGACGTCATTAAGGAATGGTTCTTCTACCTGTACCAGTGCACTATCTGCCGGCGGTGTTCGCTGTTCTGCCCCTACGGCATCGACATGGCGGAGATGACGCTCCTGGGCCGGGAACTGCTGGCCTCTGTGGGACTGAACATCGACTGGGCCATGGCTTCGGTGGCCCAGTGTTACGACAAGGGCAGCCACATCGGGGCCCCGCCTCAGGCCTTCAAGGACATGATCGACTTCCTGGCCGAGGAAAACGAGCGCGTCACCGGCATCACCACCACCCCATCCTATAACCGCAAGGGCGCCGAGGTCCTCTTCGTCATGCCCTCCGGCGACTATTTCGCCGACCCCGGCACCTTCACCATGATGGGCTACATGCTGTTGTTCGAGCACATCGGCCTGGACTACACGCTCAGCACTTACGCTGCTGAGGGCGGCAACTTCGGCTGGTTCATCTCCCACGAGATGGGCAAGCGGCTCAACGCCAAGATCTATGCCGAAGCCAAGCGCCTGGGGGTAAAGTGGATCCTGGGCGGCGAGTGCGGCCACATGTGGCGGGTGTGCAACCAGTACATGTCCACCTGGTGGGGTCCGGTGGACTTCCTGGAGAAGCCGGTATCCCCTATCACCGGCACCCGCTTCGAGAACGCCGCGGTCCATAAAATGGTGCACATCTCGGAATTCACCGCGGACCTGATTCACCACGGCAAGCTGAACCTGGATCCCCAGAGAAACGCCCATATCAAGCTAACCTTTCATGACTCCTGCAATACTGCCCGGGGCATGGGGATCTTGGAAGAGCCGCGCTACATCATCAACAACGTGCTGCCCGAGGGCAACTTCGTGGAGATGCCCCCCAACACCATTCGGGAGAAGGCCTTCTGCTGCGGCAGTTCCAGCGGCATCAACGCCAACGAGAATATGGAACTGCGCATGCAGGGCGGCTTCCCCCGGGCCAACGCGGTGCGGTTTGTCCATGACAAGTACGGAGTGAACCACCTGGGCTGCATCTGCGCCCTGGACCGGGCCACCCTGCCCACCCTGCTGGAGTACTGGGTGCCGGAGGTGGGGGTCACCGGCATCAGCGAGCTGGTGGGCAATGCCCTGATATTCCCGGACGAGATGGAGCGCACCACCGATCTGCGCGACCGCGATCTGGTAGGCTTTGGCGAGCTGGCGGAGGAAGCCGGGGAGGAAGAGGAATAACATGGCCGACTACAAGAACGAATTCGGGTTATTTGCCGAGCGCCCAAAGGTCGAAAAGAAGCTCTTCGACCGCAATAAGGTCATCGCCGGCTTGGTTATCTTCATCGTGATGATCACCATCCCGCTGTGGCAAAACCTGGGGAAAATCGTGGCGGCGCCGGTGCCAAGTCTCGATACGCCGGTCATCAAGAAACTGGCCGAGAAGGACAAAAAGTGCGTGATGCCTAAAGAGTGGATGCGGGCTAACCACATGCAGATGCTGGTGGATTGGCGAGACAACGTGGTCCGCACCAAGGAACCGAACGTCACCATCAGCCGGGGCCGTGAATTCGTGGCCCCCGATGGAAAACAATACCTTGCCAGTCTGACTAACACCTGCATGGAGTGTCACTCCAACAAGGTTGAATTTTGCGACAAATGTCACAACTATGCTGCGATAGCGCCTAACTGTTGGGGATGTCACCTGGAAACAGGCAAGAAGATGGCGGAGGCGAAGTGATGGGTATCGATAGACGAGAATTCATCAGGATAGCCGGACTCTCCACCCTCTTGGGGCTTGGAGGCAAAGGGGCTTTTGAATTATTGGCGCCCGGCCGGGTAGAGGCCGAGATCATCCCGGCGACGGGTTCGAAGAAAGCCAAACGCTGGGCCATGGTGATCAACCAGAAGAAACTGGATGATAACACCGCCCAGCAATGCTCCGCCGCCTGCCACCGGGTTCATAATGTCCCGGATTTCGTCAATCCCCCGGATGACAAGCTGAAACTCAACCCGGCGGTGGCCCAGCGCTACGAAGTCAAGTGGCTCTGGACCGAGCATTTCCACAACGCCTTCCCCGGTGATGCACCGGCGCACATGGCGGAAAAAGTGGAGCACATGCCCTTTCTGGTGCTGTGCAACCATTGCGCCAATCCCCCCTGCGTCCGGGTGTGTCCCACCAAGGCCACCTTCCAGCGGGAGGACGGCATCGTTATGATGGACATGCACCGCTGCATCGGCTGCCGCTTTTGCATGGCCGGCTGTCCCTATGGCTCCAGGAGTTTCAACTGGAGGGATCCCCGCCCGTACGTCAAAGAACAGTACCCCGGTTATCCCACCCGGGAGATCGGGGTGGTGGAAAAGTGCACCTTCTGCGCCGAACGGCTGGCCCAGGGGCTGCAACCGGCTTGCGTCGAAGTGTCCAGGGGAGCCATAGTCTTTGGCGACCTGGAGGATGAGAAGTCCGAGGTGCGGGAGTACCTCCGGAAGTACTTCACCATCCGGCGGAAAGCCCATCTCGGTACGAACCCGCAAGTTTACTATATCGTGTGAGGTAGGTCATGCTTGAAAAGGCGCTGGTCGGTTCGAAACGATACTATGGATTGGTGGCGATCCTGGCGGGACTCTTCGCGCTGGGGTTTCTCTTCTATTTAAAGCAGTTAAATGTCGGTCTGAGCATCACCGGCATGGGCCGGGACGT
The DNA here is from genome assembly GCA_018897875.1 of Pseudomonadota bacterium. Lineage (GTDB taxonomy): Bacteria > Desulfobacterota > Desulfobaccia > Desulfobaccales > 0-14-0-80-60-11 > 0-14-0-80-60-11. The sequence goes on from JAHIKF010000454.1 coordinate 6,333, forward strand.
GTCCTGGGGATTTTACATCGCCCAGTTCACCTACCTGGTTGGGGTGGCGGCCTCGGCGGTGATGGTGGTGCTGCCCTACTATCTCCACAACTACAAGGCCTTTGGCCGGGTGACCATCCTGGGCGAATTCCTGGCGGTGGCCGCGGTGAGCATGTGCGTCCTGTTCATCACCGTGGACCTGGGGCGTCCGGACCGGATCTTGAACGTCTTGAAATATCCCACTCCCGGTTCGGTCCTGTTTTGGGATATGATCGTGTTGAACGGTTACCTCCTCCTCAACATCGTGATCGGTTGGAAAATCCTGGAGTGCGAGCGCCATTCGGTGGCGCCGCCCAAGTGGCTGAAGCCCTTCATTTACCTCTCCATCCCCTGGGCCGTCTCCATTCACACCGTGACCGCGTTCCTGTATGCCGGTCTGCCCGGGCGGGGCTACTGGCTCACTGCCATCATGGCGCCCCGGTTTCTGTCCTCCGCCTTTGCTGCGGGCCCGTCATTGCTCATTCTTCTGTGCCTGTTGGTCCGGAAATACAGCAAGTTTGATCCCGGCAAGGAGCAGATTCAGACCCTGGCCAAGATCGTCACCTATGCCACCCTGATCAACGTGTTCTTCTTTATGTGCGAAATCTTTACGGTGTTCTACAGTCAGCTCCCCGATCACATGGCCCACTTCCAATACCTGTTCGTCGGCCTGGACGGCAAGACCCAACTGGTGCCGTTTATGTGGTTCGCCCTCGTGGGCATGACCATCGCGGGCCTTTTCCTGGTGAACCCCAAGCTCCGGAAAAATGAGACCACCCTGGCGGCCCTGTGCGGCCTGGTGATTGTCACCACGTATATCGACAAAGGGCTGGGGCTGATTTCCGGCGGTTTCGTCCCCAATCCCCTGGAGCAGGTCGTCGAGTACTGGCCCACCGTGCCCGAGGCCATTATCACCCTGGGGGTGTGGGCCATGGGGTTCTTGATTCTTACGGTGCTTTACAAAATAGCCGTGTCCATCAAGGAAGAAATCAAGTCCTAGGGATATATTTGACTTCTAAGGGAGGTGAAACGTAATGGGCTGGACAGTCGAAATCGATGCCGATAAGTGCGACGGTGACGAGGAGTGCGTCAACGTTTGTCCCACGGGCGTGCTCGAAATGCAGGATGATAAAGCTGTGGTGGTCAATGAAGATGAGTGCCTGGGTTGCGAGAGCTGCCTGGAAGTGTGCCCTTCAAATGCTATCACATTGACTGAAACGTAACCTGAATCAGTTAGTTAGGAGACGTCGGCCTGGCAGTCCAGCTCGGCGTCTTTTCATGTTTCTCATATCTACTCATATCTAAGGGAGGTGAATCTCATGGGCTGGGAAGTCGAAATCGATACCGATAAGTGCAACGGTGACGAGGAGTGCGTCAATATTTGTCCCACGGGCGTGCTCGAAATGCAGGATGACAAAGCCGTAGTCGTCAATATCGACGAGTGTCTGGGTTGCGAGAGTTGTGTTGAGGCCTGCACCACGGGGGCCATTGTCCTGACCGAAACTTGATCTGATTATTCAGTTCATATAAAAACGCCGGTCTCGGAATGAGACCGGCGTTTTTTTTGGCGCTTGACGGCAACAGGAAGGGGGCGGTGTGCCGTTCCGCCTGACGCTACCGCAGGATGGCGGCAGGAGGCCCCTGGCCCCTAAAAACCTCGATGGGGGGCAACCCCAGGCGATCGAACCGGGCGCCGAAGGGAAACCGTGCCAGGGCCGTTCCCCGGCGAAATCACTCAACCCCGGTTCATTTGGTATAGGGATTGACCAGGTGGACCGGTACCGGGGAGTTGGCCAGCACCTTTTTGGCCACACTGCCGAAATCGGCGCTCTTCTGATCCAAATCCTCATGGCCGCGACCGTGGCTGGTGAGGATCACCAGGTCGGCCTTGGCTTCCTTGATCGTCTTCAGGATTTCAGCCGCGGCGTCGCCCTGTACCAGCTTCACCTCGATATTGGGACAGGCTTTCAATTCCTTGGCGCACACCGCTTCCAGGTGCTTTTTGGCCTGCTCTAGTTCCCATTGGTGAAAATGCTGCAGTTGACCCTCGCTGGGAGTGCCGTAGGCTGGGAACATGGACAGCAAATCCACCCCGACGTATAGGAGAATGACTTTGGCCTCGTACTTCAAGGCGAGTGATGACACATGCTTGGCGGCCTGGATCGAATTCTTGGACAAATCTGTGGGCCAGAGAATGGTGCGTACTTCCATCGAAAACCTCCCGATTACGATAAATGTCTCAATACTATAAGCATGTCACCCCCAATTGAAAAGGGGTTTTCTACGATTCTTGCCCTTTTTTTGCGGCCCGCAAAGGTTCTGGATCACCGGGGAGAGCCAGCCGGTAAATAGCCTTTGGGAGGCGGGCGGCAACGGATTTTCTCCGCAGCAAGGAGAGGTCGGTAAACAGCATCGGGCGGCCCGTGGCCGCCATAGTCGGCGTGCACGGCACGCCCTATGGATAATGTTGAGAGGGGAGTTGTATAGCGTTTGCCATAAATTCCTTCCAGTTACCGGTTCCTAAATCCCCCTTTTAAAAAGGAAGACTTTATTAGCTATTCCTTATAGTTCCCCCCTTTTCTAAAGGGGGGTTAGGGGGGATTAGAATGATCTCGCTATCGGAAAATACTTTTGGCGAACGCTATAGGCGTGGTTCGGGAACCGCCCCTACCGGCTGCGGGCCTCGCCGCCCCCGGTCTTAACTGGTCAACCGTTTGCGCAGGCGAATGGCTTGGGGGGTGACTTCCACCAGTTCGTCGTCGTTGATGAACTCCATGGACTGCTCCAGGGTGAACTGGCGCGCCGGTACCAGGCGCAGGGCCTCGTCGGTGCCGGCGGCCCGCATGTTGGTGAGTTTCTTCTCCTTGGAAATATTCACCCCCATGTCATCGGGGCGGGTGTTTTCGCCCACGATCATTCCCCGGTACGTCGGGTCATTGGGCTTCACAAAGATGGTGCCCCGGGGCTGCAAATGAAAGATGGCATACGACACCGCCCGGCCGGGGCGGTCGGCGACCAGGACGCCGTTGATGCGGCCGACGATCTCCCCGGCATAAGGGGTGGTGCCCACCAGGAGGGCGTTCAACAGCCCCGTGCCCCGGGTATCGTTCAAGAACTGGCCCCGAAAGCCGATAAGGCCCCGGGAGGGAATCTCAAACTCCAGGCGGACCCGGCCGGAGCCATGGTTGACCATCTTCATGAGCCGGCCGCGGCGGCTGCTCAGCTTTTCCGTGACGATGCCCACAAACTCCTCGGGAATGTCCACCACCGCCAGTTCCAGGGGTTCCCGGGTCTCCCCGTCGATTTCCTGGGTCAGGACCTTGGGCTTGGACAGGGACAGTTCAAATCCGTCCCG
>JAHIKF010000455.1 GCA_018897875.1 Pseudomonadota bacterium
AAAGCCACCGCCCCGAAAAGATATTGGGGGAAGGGCCAGGGACCTTTACAAAAATACAGAAAAATCCCTGCCCTCCCCCCAAGCCCATGTAGGGGCGGACCTGAGTGTCCGCCCTGGGCGCACCCTTAAGTGCTCCCCCATTCTTCAGCAGGTCTTGCAGCCCCGCCGCTGCTCCATGGACTCCACCACCCCGCGGTATTTTTCGTGGATCAGCAAACGGTCGAATTCGTGCATCCGGGCCAGCAAGTCGGCCTGCTCGGCCTCGCTGAAATAGGCCATGCAGGGGATAAAGAAGTGCTGGTCTTCTTTGTCGATGTGCCGGGGATAGAAGTCCACCAGCTTCTCCAGCTGCTCCATGAGATCGTCCAGCGCCCCGGGCTTTTCCAGGAGATAGGCTTCCTTGGCCTTGACCAGACCGGCAGTGGCCTCCCGGCCCCAGGCATGCTCCCGGATCAAGTCATCCATGGTCTGCCGGTGCTCCGGGGACAAATCTTTGGCCGCCAGGGCCTTGAACAGGAGGTCTTCCTCCTTGCCGTGGTGGCAGCGGTCGGCATAGGTGCGGATGAAATCCACCGCGGTGTCGATGAACACCGGGTCCACGAAGGCAAACTCCGGGTCCACCTCGATATTGGCCTTGATCCGCTTGAACTCCCGGGCCATGAGGTCGAGCAGGCGTTCGATCAGGCGGTGTTCGATCATCAACGGGCCGATGGGTTACATTATCTGATTCCTCTTTTTATGGTGGGCAGTGTCTACATGTAACCGCCGATGAACGCCGATAAACCCAGATAATAAAATCCGCGTCCATCGGCGTTTATCGGCGGTTCAGATTTTCACCAGCTCGTACTCCCGGGTCCCCAGGCCCAGCTTCTCGGCGTATTCCAGCTGGATGGGCCAGTCTACCTGGGGATAGATTTCCTTGAACTTGTCGGAGCCGGGACTCAGGTTCTCAAGACAGGAGCCGGCCAGGCCGGGGCTCGCCACCACCAGGTCGGCGCAAGCCTGGTCGATGGCCACCGGGTCCCGGGAGGCCACGATGCCGATGTCCCCCACGATGGGCAGGTCGTTGTGGCCGTAGCAGTCGCAGGCCGGGGAAACCTGGGTGATGAAGTTGATGAACACGCCCCGGTCGCGCTTCGTCTCCATGACGCCGTAAGCGTATTCCATCATCTTCTTGAGAAACACCGGGATGGATTCGTTCCACTGGATCTGGATGTTGCCGTAGGGGCACACCAGGATGCACTCGGCGCAGCCGACGCACTTTTTGGGGTCAATGACCGCCTTCTCCGTCTCCAGGTTGATGCTGATGGCCTCCTGGGCGCAGTGACTGATGCAGTCGCCGCAGCCGGTGCACTTCTTTTCGGTTACCTTGGGGGCGATGTTGGAGTGCTGGGCCAGCTTGCCTTTCCGGGAAGCGCAGCCCATCCCCAGGTTTTTCAGCGCCCCGCCAAACCCCGAGAGTTCGTGCAGCTTGAAATGGGTCAGGGTCACCAGGGCCTCGGCCTCCACGATGGCCTCGGCCAGAAACACGGACTTAAATTGCTCGCCCTTGATCTCCACCTCCACTTCGGCCTTGCCGGTGAGGCCGTCGGCGATGACCAAAGGCGCCCGCACCACCGCGTAGGCAAAACCGTTTTCAATGGCGGTGGTGAGATGGCTGACGGACTCGCTCCGGGTGCCCACATACACGGTGTTGGCGTCGGTGAGAAAAGGCCGCCCCCCCAGGTCCCAGATTTTGTCCACCACCTGGCGCACGTACAGGGGCCGGATAAAGGCGGCGTTGCCCTTCTCCCCGAAATGCAGCTTCACCGCCACCAGAGGCCGCTTCTTCTTGCGCTGAATGATGCTCTTAACATCCAGGGCGTCCAACAACCGCTGAAACTTCTTAAAATTGGTCTCCTTAGCGGAGGCGCGGAGGTCCATCATAAAAACCTGACTGGGCATATCGTCCTCTCGAAGTTGTTGGCTATCAAAATGTAGGGTGGGCACTGCCCACCATTAAGACAATTGGCGGGCAGTGCCCGCCCTACACGCAGGCTTAAGCATGCGGTTTCATCTGATTTACCGCCTCCAAAACTGACCCCCAAGCCTTAACTGCTCACTACTCCTCCCACACCACCTTGCCTCCCACGATAGTCATGACGGCCTTGCCTTGCAAGGTCCAACCGTTAGAGGGGCAATAGCGGCTTCGTAAGAGCCTTACAACTCAGAGATTCCCCCTCTCCCCCAATGGGGGAGAGGGTTGGGGTGAGGGGGAATTCTGCTTGCCATTCGCTAAGATCGCAAAAATTGCAGTCAAATCCGCCTCGGTCTCCTGCAAGACCTCATTATTCCAAAATCTTAAGACCCGATACCCCATCTTATTTAGGTATGCCGAACGCTGGAGGTCCAGGGCCTCGTTTTCGGCATGTTGCCCGCCATCAACTTCAATGACAAGATTTTTCTCTACACAGATAAAATCGACAATGAAAGGCCCCACCGGGTATTGCCGCCGGAATTTCCAGCCGCCAAGCTCTCGATTCCGCAGATGCCGCCAAAGCAATCTTTCGGCATCGGTCATGCGCTTTCGCAAGGCCCTGGCGCGCTGACTGGGCATTGCCACCCCTCACCCCAGCCCTCTCCCCTCGCCGGGGAGAGGGGGAAAAGCCAAAACCTTTCGCCAAGTTATAGACTTTCCTCCCACACTACCCTTCCCCCACGATAGTTGTAGGGCGCGTCTTACGCGCCATTAACGTAGCTTCAACCGGAATAGATGGTGCGTAGAACGCACCCTACGAAAAACTGTGCGGACCAGAAAGGCCGGCGGGCAATGCCCGCCCTACTACCTTCAATAATCGCCAACGAAAACTGGCCCCTGGCCCCTAACCCCTGGTCCCTACTACTCCTCCCACACCACCTTGCCCCCCACGATAGTCATGACGGCGCGGCCCCGCAAGGTCCAGCCGTTAAAGGGGCAGTTGCGGCTTTTGGAGGCGAAGTGGTTGGCGTCCACGGTCCATTCCCGGTTGAGGTCCATGAGGGTGACGTCCGCCAGGCTGCCTACGGCCAGCGTGCCGCCGGGGACGCCCAGGATGCGGGCCGGGTTCGTGCTCATGGCGGCCACTAACTGGCTGAGGCTGAGGATGCCGTCGTGCACCAGTTTAAGGCTCAGGCCCAGGGAGGTTTCGAGGCCGATGAGCCCGAAGGCCGCGGCCTCGAACTCCAAATCTTTTTCCAGGGAGGTGTGGGGGGCGTGGTCGCAGGCGATGGCGTCGAGCGTCCCATCCGCCAAACCCTCCCTGATGGCCGCGACGTCGGGTGCGGTCCGCAGCGGCGGGTTGACCTTGGCATTGGTGTCATAGCCGTACACCGCCTCATCCGTCAGGGAAAAGTAGTGGGGCGCGGTCTCGGCGGTGACGGTTAAGCCCGCGGCCTTGGCGGTGCGGATCAGGGCCACGCTGCCGAAGGCGCTGACGTGGGCGATGTGGAGGCGGCCGCCGGTGAGCTGGAGCAGGGCCAGGTCCCGGAAGATCATGGACTCTTCGGCCGCGGCCGGGATACCCCTTAAACCCAGTTCTAAGGACACCCGGCCCTCGTGCATCACCCCGTTGGCCCTGAGGTCCAGGTCTTCTTCGTGGGCGATGAGGGGGACATCGAAGGTCCGGGCATACTCCAGGGCCCGGCGCATGAGCATGGGGTTCATCACCGGATGGTCGTCGTCGGAGAAGGCCACCACCCCGGCGGCCTTCTGGTCGCCGTATTCGCTCAGGGTCTGGCCCAACGAGCCCATGGAGATGGCCCCCACCGGGTAGACCCGGGCGGCTCCCGCGACCTTGGCCGCCTCGAGGATAAAGCGGGTGACCGCGCTGTTGTCGTTCACCGGGCGGGTGTTGGGCATGGCGGCCACCGCGGTGAAGCCGCCGGCCGCCGCGGCCTGGGTCCCAGACAGGATGGTCTCCTTGTACTCTTCCCCCGGCTCCCGGAGGTGGACATGCATGTCGATGAGCCCGGGAGCTACCACCAGGTTGTGGGCGGGGATCACCCGGCGCCCCTCGGCGGAAATGGTTCCCGGCGACGACAGGGCGACGATCTTGCCACCTTCGATCAACAGGTCCCGGGCGGCTGCAAGAGCCTGGGCGGGGTCAACCACCAGGCCGCCTTGTATAAGTAAGCTCACGCTTTTTCTCCTCCAATCATGAGGTAGAGCATGGCCATGCGCACCGCCACGCCGTTGGTCACCTGTTCCAGGATCACGGAATGGGGGCCGTCGGCCACCTCGGGAGAGATCTCCACTCCCCGGTTGAGGGGGCCGGGATGCATGAT
>JAHIKF010000456.1 GCA_018897875.1 Pseudomonadota bacterium
ATCTGCGTGGGCCGCAAAGGCCGGGATTTCTTCCGGCGGCGCAAACGGGAGATGTTGGCCCAATACGTGGATGTGTGGAATAAGTTCGACTTTTCCAATGCGGTGACGGTGGCCCGGGAGATCATGAGCGCCTTTTTGACCGGAGGGTTGCAAGAGGTTCACCTGATCCATTCCAGGTTTATCAATATGGCGGTCCAGCGTCCCAAAATGGTGCAGTTGCTGCCCATCAAGCCCTCCGAGGCGGAGGCGGAAGCCGGGGCCAGCACCGAGTATCTCTTCGAGCCGCCCATGGAGCAGTTCCTGGAGTACCTGCTGCCCAAGTATATCAACGTGCTGGTGTACCATGGCTTCCTGGAAAATTCCGCCAGCGAATACGCCGCCCGGATGACCGCCATGGACAACGCCCAGGCTAACTGTAAGGAAATGATCACCACCTTGAGCCTCATAATGAACAAGGCCCGGCAGGCGGCCATTACCAGAGAACTGATGGATATCGTGGGCGGGGCTGAGGCCCTTAAAGGCTAAGCCGCCCGTATGAGGAGGATTTACAGAATATGAATATCGGAAGAGTCGCCCGCGTTATCGGTCCGGTAGTGGACGTGGAATTCGAAGAAGGCAAACTGCCGGCCATTAAAAACGCCCTTTACATTACCAACCCGGCCATCGACGACGTTGAAGACAACCTGGTCGTTGAAGTCGCCCAGCATCTCGGGAACAACATGGTGCGCACCATCGCCATGGACACCACCGACGGTCTGGTACGGGGCATGCCCGTAAAAGACACCGGCAAGCCGATCATGGTGCCGGTGGGACACGAGGCCCTGGGCCGGGTGCTCAACGTTGTGGGCCGCCCGGTGGACGGTATGGGTCCGGTGGTTGCCAAGCACTATATGCCGATTCACCGTGCCGCGCCGGCGTTCGTGGAGCAGGACACCACGGTAAAGGTGCTGGAAACCGGGGTTAAGGTTATCGACCTGCTGGTCCCCTTCCCCCGGGGCGGCAAGATGGGGATGTTCGGCGGCGCCGGCGTGGGCAAGACCGTCGTCATGATGGAAATGGTCCACAACATCGCCATGCACCACGGCGGTATTTCGGTGTTCGCCGGCGTGGGTGAGCGCACCCGTGAGGGCAACGACCTCTACCTGGAAATGAAACACTCCGGCGTACTGCCCAAAGCGGCCTTGATCTACGGGCAGATGACCGAGCCCCCCGGGGCCCGGGCCCGGGTAGCCTTGACCGCCTTGACCGCGGCGGAATACTTCCGGGATGAAGAAGGTCAGGACACCCTGCTCTTCATCGACAACATCTTCCGTTTCACCCAGGCGGGCTCCGAGGTATCGGCTCTCTTAGGCCGCATGCCCTCCGCCGTAGGTTACCAGCCCACCCTGGGCACCGACCTCGGTGAATTGCAGGAGCGCATCACCTCCACCAAGAAAGGTTCGGTCACCTCGGTACAGTGCATTTACGTGCCCGCCGACGACTTGACCGACCCGGCCCCGGCTGCCACCTTCGCTCACCTGGACGGCACCGTGGTGCTCTCCCGGGCCCTGACGGAGCTGGGTATCTACCCCTCGGTGGACCCCCTGGATTCCACCTCCCGGATCCTGGACCCGCAAGTCGTGGGCGAGGAGCACTACTACGTGGCCCGGAACGTCCAGCAGACCCTCCAGAAGTATAAGGACCTGCAGGACATCATCGCCATTCTGGGTATCGACGAACTCTCCGACGAAGACAAGCTCACCGTGGCCCGGGCCCGGAAGATTCAGCGCTTCCTGTCCCAGCCCTTCTTCGTCGCGGCCCAGTTCACCGGCCAGGAAGGCAAGTTCGTGTCCGTGCCGGACACCGTGCGCGGCTTTAAGGAAATCATCGAAGGCAAGCACGACGATCTGCCGGAGCAGGCCTTCTACATGGTAGGCGGTATCGAAGAAGCGGTGGCCAAAGCCGAACGGCTGGCAGCCGCTTAAAGGCTGAGGGAGACCAAGCCTATGGCTGAAAAAGAACTGCTGTTGGAGGTGGTTACTCCCGACCGTCTGGTCCTGTCCACTCAGGCCGAGGTGGTGGTGTGCCCCGGCGTGGAAGGCCAGTTCGGCGTCCTCCCGGGCCACATTGCCTTTCTGAGCGCCCTGGATATCGGCGAGATGTATTACAAGGCCGGTGGTAAGACCGAATACCTGGCGGTGAGCGGCGGCTTTGCCGAAGTCACCGGCGAGAAGGTGACCATCGTGGCCGAGTCGGCCGAGATGGGCCGGGAGATCGACGTGGAACGGGCCAAGCGGGCCCAGGAACGGGCCGAGAAACGCCTGGCCGCCGCCAAGACCGAGAATATCGACTGGACCCGGGCCGAAGCCGCTATGCGCCGCTCCCTGATGCGCACCAAGGTGGCCGGCCGCTAACCCATCATTCACTTAACCTGTTACATAAAGGCAAGCCTGGATTCCGGGCTTGCCTTTTCATTTTTGGAAAATAGTAGTATTTTAACGGCTACAGGGTTATCAGGGTGAGAAAAGGACTCGGTGGCAATATGTCGGCCAAAAGGATAATTATTACAATTCCTGACGAGGAAAAAATTTGGCTCGACGCGTATACCAAGGTAAACAAGATTTCTTTGGCTGAGGCTGTTTGTCAAGGGATTGGTCTGTTGAAGAAAGGGCAGCGGCAAAAAACCTATCAAAAACTGGTGGAGATCACCTGCGGCATTTGGAAGAAAGGGAACGGTATGGCGTATCAACAAGAGATGCGTAGCGAATGGGAATAGTTTTGTCTGACACACCAGGCTAAGGACTAGACCGTAGGGTGCGTTTTACGCACCATTAAAGGAACGGCCACTTGCCCGAGTATCGCCGTATCAAGAAGGCGGGCGGCACCTATTTTTTCACCGTGGTGACCCGTGGTCGACGCCCGATATTAACCTCCCCGGAAGTCCGCCAGGCTTTGCGGGAAGGTATTTCTCAGGTTCGGCAAACAATGCCGTTCAGCATTGAGGCCTGGGTATTGTTGCCTGACCATCTTCATACCATCTGGACCTTACCGGAGCATGACGACAGAATTGCGGCGCGTTGGGCCGTTATCAAGAGCTGCGTGACCAAAAGGTGTGGAAATTTGTTCGGTTCTGGAGAGAATATCAGTAAATCAAGAAGTCGTCGCAAGGAGGGAGGCGTTTGGCAGCGGCGTTTTTGGGAACATGTCATCCGCGATGACCTGGATTTTCAGCGGCACCTGGATTACCTCCATTGGAACCCGGTGAAACATGAATATGTGAAAACCCCGATGGAATGGCCTTATTCAACCATCCACCGTTTTGTGGCCCAGGGGTTCTATCCGACCAATTGGGGCGGCGGCGGCGCTGATGAGTACCCTACGGATAATTTCGGCGAATAATTATGGTGCGTGAAACGCACCCTATTTAGGAACGAGGAGAATAAGATATGGGTTTATTGGGGCCTTCGAAGGTTAAAATTAGGCCTAATGATTTCGTTAAAAATCAACTAAATAAAATATTTTCTACAAATTTTATAGACGCAGAGGAAAAAGGTTTTGCAAATTTATCTAAAGAGATATCAATGTTTAAAATGGTTAGTCTTGATAAGTATTTAAAAGAGAGGCAAAATGTCATTTGTAATTTGCTACAACTCGCATGGGATCGAACTGTTCCATATGATATTTTTATAGAATATAGTGGCATTATGCTTGATGATCCAAGAGTTAGAGCGGTATATTCTGGAGCTTATGACATGTGCTTGTCAAAGGCAGAGAAAGCTGGTATGGATACTTTTGGATATATTTCGATGGTTTTTCTTACTCAGATAATTCCACAAGATGTTGAGATAAATGATATTGATCATGCTAAACTTTATCAAATATATGGGACAGAATTCACTAGTCTTTATATATCTCTTGAAGCTTTGATTAAAGGACATAAATTTATAAAATAATTGGTTAACAAGTAGGGTGCGTTTTACGCACCATTCTGCAAATTCTTGGCATAAAGAATGCATGAAGGTAGGATATGAACCTGACTAAAGATAACATCACCGCCGTCATCCTGGCTGCGGGCCAGGGGACCCGGATGAAGTCGAGTCAGCCCAAGGTGCTGCATGAAATTCTGGGCCGGCCGATGAGCGCTTATCTTCTGGATACCCTGAAGGAAGTTGGGGTTAATGACATCGTGGTGGTGGTGGGGCACCAGGCCGAGGCGGTTAAGGAAGCCTTGAAAGACCATGGGGTGCGCTTCGTCATCCAAGAGCCGCAGCTGGGGACAGGGCACGCAGTGCAGGTGGCCATGCCGGCGGTGCCGGCCTCGGCCGCGACCGTCATGGTGCTGTGCGGCGATGCGCCGTTGATTTCCGGGGCAAGTGTGGCGGCGCTGCAACGGCTTCATGCCGGCGCCAACGCCGCGGTCACGGTCCAGACCATCGAGTTGCCGGACGGGGCCCATTACGGCCGCGTGGTCCGGGACGAGTCGGGCCGGGTGGTCGCGGTGGTCCAGGCCAAGGATTCCAAGGACCGGCCCGACCTCCTGGCCATCCGGGAGATCAATACCGGGGCTTACTGCTTTGACGCCGCGTTTCTGGTGGATGGCCTGATGAAAATCCCTAAAAGTCCGGTTACCGGGGAAATTTATCTCACCGACCTGATTCACATTGCCCGGCAGCAGGGTAGGGGGGTGGAAGCCCTCATCGACCCGGACTGGGAGGCGCTGTTGGGGATCAACAGCCGGGCCGAGCTGGCCGGGGCCACTCGCACCGTCAAGCGCCGGATCAACGCCCGGCACATGGACCAGGGGGTCAGCCTCATGGACCCGGAGGCCACCTATATCGAGTCTTTCGTAACCATCGGCAAAGACACGGTTATTTATCCCAATGTCTATCTCCAGGGAAAAACCGTCATCGGGGAAAACTGCCGCATCGAGGCGTCGGTCAAGATTGTCGACTCCGTCCTGGAGCACGACGTTTATGTCAAGATGGGCTGCGTCATCACCCAGAGCCGGGTCGGGTCCGGGGTGGATATCGGCCCCTTTGCCCATCTCCGGCCCTTGAGCGACCTCCGGCAAGGGGTGCATGTGGGCAACTTCGTGGAAGTGAAAAAGTCCGTTCTGCATGAAGGCGTCAAGGCCGGCCATCTCACCTACCTGGGAGATGCGGACGTCGGGGCCGGGACCAACGTGGGGGCCGGGACCATCACCTGCAACTACGACGGCGAGAAGAAACACGCCACCGTCATCGGCGAGGGCGCCTTCATCGGCAGCAATACTGCCCTGGTGGCGCCGGTGACCGTGGGGGCCGGGGCCTACGTCGGGGCCGGTTCCACCATTACCGAAGACGTGCCGCCGGGGAAACTGGGGATCGCCCGGGCCAGGCAGGTTAATCTGCAGCGGCGGTTGGTCGGCAAGAAGAAAGAATAAGAATATCTTATTATGGAAAAGTTCTGTGTTTTTTGCGGAAATAAGCCTGATAGCAAAAATATGGAACATATAATTCCAAAATGGTTAATTGAGTTAACAGGAGACTTACATAGAAAAATTAGTTTAGGGTATGATTTTAATAAAGATGAACCTACGATACGTGAATTTTCATTCAATTCCTTCAGATTCCCATCATGTAAGGCTTGCAATAGTAGATTTGGAAACCTTGAAGGATTAACAAAACCAATTATTATTAAAATGCTTGGCAAGAATCCTATATCAGATATTGAAATTAATATATTATTGGATTGGCTTGATAAAATAAGAATAGGACTTTGGCTAGCATTTCATTACCTTGATAAAAATTACTTTGGAATAGATCCAAATTACTATATATCATTTAGAAATGCCGCTACTGACAGAATGGTGGCAATTTATTACACGAATAAAGATATGCAAAGAATTAATTTTATTGGAGTCAATGTCCCAATTTTTTATTATAATCCTTGTTGTTTCACGTTCTGCATTAACAATTTAATTTTATTTAATATGTCTACCCAATTCTTATTCGCTAGACGGATTGGGTTTCCTTTTCCAGAGAGCATGTTCCAAATGGAAAATGGCAAAATGGAGGTTAATATTGTTCGTGGGCTTCATAGATTTATACTACCTCTAATAAAGAGACCTTTTATCAAACCATGTAGTGAATTTTATCAACCAATGTTTGGACATCAAGAATATCAACCGATTCGTAATATCTTTTATGATAATGAATTTGTGCGAAAATACTCTATGGATTGGGAGAAAGGTATCGGAAAAGTTTTTATTCAGGAAGATAAATCATTATCAGTATATCCGAATGAAGAAGATTGCATTTGGCAACCAGAAGAAATCTATGAAAGAGAATATCTTGATCATAAATTAGGTATTCAAACACTTGAATTTCAGATTTATCTATCTAAATTGGGTCCTTCAATAGAAAAACTTCCAAAAGAAATTAAAAAAGAAGCTAAAGCACAGTCATCTTTTTCAAGAAATATTAATAAATTATTAATTAAGAAAATGGAAAGAATATGAAAACTTTTAAGGAAAGTAACAATAGACTTAAAGCCTTAAAACAAATCGAGGGAAAATAAAATGTGCGGTATTATCGGATATCTGGGGCCCCAGGAGGCTATGCCCATCATCCTGGACGGGCTGAAGCGGCTGGAATACCGGGGCTATGACTCGGCGGGGATGGCGGTGATCGGCGAAACCGGCCTGGCCATCCGCCGCAGCCTGGGCAAACTGAAAGAGTTGGAAAACCTGGTGCGGCAGGACCCCTTGCAGGGTCAGGTGGGGATCGGCCACACCCGGTGGGCCACCCATGGGCGCCCCTCCGAGACCAACGCCCATCCTCACCGGGTGGGCGACATCGCAGTGGTGCACAACGGCATCATCGAGAACTACCTGGAACTCAAGGCAGAATTGATCAAGGCTGGTCACCGCTTTTCCTCCGAGACGGACACGGAAATCGTCTCCCACCTCATCGTCAAGCATCTGGAGGATGGGGCGTCTTATCTGGAGGCGGTGCAGCGGACGATTAAGGAAATCAAGGGCTCATACGCTCTGGCCATCATCAACGCCGGCGAGCCCCGCATGCTGGTGGCGGCCCGCCGGGAGAGTCCCTTGATCCTGGGGCTGGGTGAAGGCGAATACTTTCTGGCCTCGGACATTCCAGCCATCCTGCCCTACACCCGCCGGGTGATCTTTCTGGAAGACCACGATTTCGTGGTATTGCGGGATGGGGAGTTTCTGTTGTTGAACCGGGAAGGCGAGCGCATCCAGCGCCCGGAGCACACCATCACCTGGAGCCCGGCCATGGCGGAGAAGGCGGGCTACAAGCACTTCATGCAGAAGGAGATCTTTGAGCAGCCCCGGGCCCTGATTGACACCTTCCGGGGCCGCATCAACCCCGATTTGGGGGAGGTGATGCTCCAGGAGATCACCCTCTCCATTGATGAGATCAAGGATATCCGCAAGATTTTTCTGGTGGCCTGCGGCACGTCATTTCACGCCGCCATGGTAGGTAAAACCCTGATCGAAAACCTCTGCCGCATCCCGGTGGAGGTGGAATTGGGCTCCGAGTTCCGCTATCGGGACCCCCTGGTGGACCGGCATACGCTGCTCATCCCCATTTCCCAGTCCGGAGAGACCGCGGATACCCGGGCCGGGCTGACCGCGGGCAAGGCGTTGGGGGCCAAGTCCCTGGCCATTGTCAACGCCGTGGGCTCCAGCATCGCCCGGGACGCCGACGCGGTGCTCTATACCCACGCCGGGCCCGAGATCGGGGTGGCCTCCACCAAGGCGTTTACCACCCAACTGGTGGCCCTGTATCTCATCGCCCTGTTTCTGGCCCAGAAATTAGGCCGACTCAACCGGGACGATGCCCGGCGCCGGCTGGCGGAGTTGCTCAAATTGCCCACCTGGGTCCAGGAGACCCTGGACCTGGATGCGGAGATCCGGGAAATCGGCCGCCGCTACATGAACGCCCACAATTTTCTCTACCTGGGGCGGGGCATCCATTACCCTATCGCTCTGGAAGGGGCTTTAAAGCTCAAGGAGATTTCCTATATCCACGCCGAAGGCTATGCCGCCGGGGAGATGAAGCACGGCCCCATCGCCCTCATCGACGAGAACATGCCGGTGCTGGTGCTGGCGTCCCGCAGCCCGGTGCTGGAAAAGGTGCAGGGCAATATCGAAGAGGTGGCGGCCCGGGGCGGGCGGCTCATCGCCGTCACCGAGCTTGACAACGCCCAGGTGCGGGACCGGGTGGAGAGCGTCATTACTGTGCCCTCGGTCCCCTGGAGCTGTCGCCCATCGTCCTGGTAACGCCGCTGCAACTGCTGGCCTACCATATCGCCGACCTCAGGGGCACCGACGTGGACCAGCCCCGCAACCTGGCCAAGAGCGTGACGGTGGAGTAGGCCCTGCGCCTTGGCGTCTTATACCAAAAAGCAATCAAAAGACTATTATTTGTCATTCTGAGCGCAGTGAAGAATCTCTCTTTTTGAGCCGCCGAGATTCTTTACTCCGC